>JAGXII010000221.1 GCA_024635735.1 Christiangramia sp.
AGAGTTTTGGAAGGGTCCTGAATCCTGATCTTTTCACAAAGGGAAGTTATCAAATTTAAGTAGGCGGTTTCTTCTTTAAATAAAAGGGGTTTATTAAAATGTTTTTCAAGATCGTAGGGAAAGGTATAGGCCAGAATGCTATGATTATCCTTATAATAGTCCGCAGTTTCGAGAATTTGATCTTTAAGATCCTGAATTTCATCTGTATTATGGAGGAAATCCAGGGAAGTATTTATTTTGAATTCATAAATGGTCTGTAGCCCATATGCCGTGGCCATTTGTAAGATATTATAGTCATATATATTTCCCCCTGCGAATTGTATGGTATTAAAGCCTGATTCCTGTAAAAGTTTAAAATCTTTTTCCAGATTTTTTCTGGTTAGGGGATAATAGCTATTATCCCATTCTTCTCCTTTTTTATACCTGATTCCCCTGATTGAATTTTCCGGGATTGGGTTTGGATAAACATTTTGGGAGGCATTTAAAGTGATTTCTTTAGAAGTTTGAAATGGTTTTTTAAAATCAAGCTTTTGATAATTTGAGCTGGGTATTTCTGTATTCCACTTTAAATAGGGCTCTTTAAAGGTTGAATTTTCTGGAATATTTCTATCCAGCTGATTATTGAAAAAGACTACCGCAGAAATTTCTTTAAAATTCTTAATTGATTTTATGGCATTCTCAATCCAGTGTTTATCCTGATCTTCCATTTGAAGAGAACCAAATTCGGCTAACATTACAGGCTTTCTCGTTATCCAGTATAATTCATCATGATATGGCTGATAAAGTTCTTTAAACGGGATACTGGTTTTATCAGAATTTAATTTACTGTAGTTAAGAGCTGTGATCCCAATCCAGTCTACGTATTCATCGCCTGGATAGAATTCCAGCATATTCTCTACCTTCCATGGATTCCAGACGAATATCACATTTTGTGCTTCCCTTGATTTAAAAATATCCCATACATGTTTCCAGGCCTCAATAAAAACTTCTGGATTTTCACCGTCCTGTGACCACGGATACTGAGGGTTGTCAAATTCATGGGCAAACCTTAGGTATATAGGTTTTTTTAGATTTCTAAGTTCCTCTGCAAACTCGGTGAGATAGGGATCATAAGTACCTTTAATGATCTCCCGGAATACATTTTTATTTGAAGAATCTTTTAGAGAATCGGAAGAAATCATATTCACTGTCCAGGGTTCCCAGGTTAGAAGCGGAATGGCATTTTTTTGATATGTTGCCCTGATCTCTTTTTCAGGAATGAGATTCTCTGAGGTATTATTCCATGAAGCATAAAATGAAATAATATCGAAGTCTATATTTTTTTCGGCTTCAAGGGTTTTAATGAGTCTCAAATCTGAAAGTCCATTTTCATTTTTAGGCTGAAAAATTCCGAGATAGTTTCCTGTCTTCTTTTTGTGATATTTTATTTTAATATCACTCCATTTTTTATTCTCGCTTTGGATCCTGGAACCCATTCCAATCAACAGGACGAATAGAAGAATTGGTAACGCGGTAAACCTGGTTACTCCGAATGCGAGATTGGCAGTTTTAATGGCACTTTCTTTAATATAGGAGAGCAGAGACAGGGTTTCTTCTTTTAACGTGGACCTTAGAATATGATTCTGGTTGGTAACACGACCTGCCATATAAATCCCGAAAATCATGATAACTGTATTAAACAGTGCAAATCCCGACATTATCAGGGAGAAAGGAGTGAGATCTCTTAAAAGACCATAAACTATAGAACTTATAGATAAGCTAGCCACTACGAGATTCGGAATAATGATTCTGAAATTAGTATCAAATTCATCCTGTTTTGGAGTAGGCAGGTAAGGCACTTTCTTGTCAATTATCGTATAAAAAAGTCCAATTAAATAGACCCACCATGTGTTAATATGAAGTAATCCACCTACCAGATGAAATCCCCTTTCTTTTTTTTCTATAACCCACTTTTGAATATAAGTCCTTATTAAAATTGAGCTCACAGCAACGGGTAGCAGCACAAAGCCGAAATCTATAATATTACCAAACCAGGGTGTGACAGAGAAGAATAGAGATAAAATGGGAATTAGAAAATTGAAAAGACAAATAATTCCGCTTAAATAATGTAGGGGTAGAATCCCAAAATGAATCTTCTGGCGTATTGATAATTTGCTAAAAATCCTCGGGTATACTTTTATCAAGAGATCAAAAGTTCCTCGCGACCATTTTAGCTGTTGCTTATAGAAATTTGTAAGATTAGATGGGGCAAGACCCTTTGCCAGCACCTCGGGCAAATAAATGGATTTCCAGCCTTTAGAATACAATAGCATTGCGGTATGCATATCTTCACATAGCCCGGGTGCATGCCCTCCAATACTATCTAAAGCAGTTCTTCGGAAAACACAATTGGCACCAATAGCATTTACAGCACCATAACTATTAAGTGTCATCATCATTGGGCCGTAAAACTGAAAAGTTTGCTCGGCTGCCCCTCTGGCTACCAGTGTCTCCCGGGTATTGTAATAAGATTGAACAATTTGAACGAAACCTATTTTTGGGTCTTTAAAATGAGGTAAAATAGGATCTAAAAAGTCGGGCTGTGGAATATGATCAGGATCAAGAATTACACAAATATCACCAGTAGAATATTTGCGCAACGCATTATTTATATTTCCTGCTTTGGCATCTTTTCGGTTATCACGTGTTACGTGAATTATACCATTTTCTTCGCAGAATTGTTTTAGAAATGGGTCATCGGCCTCGTCACACAAATAAGTGGTATGAGGATAGGTGATTTGTGTGATCGCTTCCAGGGTGGTAACGATCATCTGGTATGGTTCCCCCGGGAAATATGTGGTTAAAATATCTACTTTTAGATTCCCAGTAGGATCTTTGGTTTCGGGAACCGAAATCTTCAAATAATTATACCACATATAGATATTCCTGAAAGCTCCATATAATATTGTAATGGCCAGCATACCGAATAGTATTCTATTTCCCCGGTATTCAGGTTGCAGAAAGTAATAGAGAAAGTTGAGTAAACTTACCACTCCCAGAAATATCATTGTTTTAATGATCAATGATTCTTTTTTTGTAGGAGATTTGAGCTTATTCATCTTCCGAATTTAATATGTAAAACGGAATATTAGCTGTAGCGAAGTTGCTTAAAGAGTCATTGATATGAATAAAAATGCGATAGGGGCCTTCCTCGGAAGGCGCTTCGAAATTTATAAAGGGTGTGTTTGTATTAAATTCTTCAATTGCACCCGGCCTTTTTTCAGAATTAAACCAGGCCTCTTTTTTTATTTCCCAGTGATAGTTGAGCCTTTCTGAATTTTTTGGTTCGGGAAATAGTTGAATATCATTTTGAGATCCAGGTAAAATTATAATATTCTCATCTGAACTTTTACCATTCAGTAGTACCACATCTAACTTTGGACCTTGAAAAGCGGTAGTATCTCCCCGCCATATTTTTTTGAGGTTTTGATATTGTTCACTTTTTTTCCCGTCTTCAGAAAAAATACTGAACCAGGTAGAAGTCCTTTCCTGTTTATTTCCCCAGAAAAAAATAATATTTCCCAGGCATTTGCCATTTTCCAGTGGTTGGATAAACTCCTGATACCTGTGGGTGATCTTTTCAGCTTTCTTAGTACTGCTGGGTTCTATAGGTGCGCCCCAATCTGTAACATTCTCTTCCCATGGCCCATGTATGCCCCATTCTGAAATTACAAAAGGCCCGTTCCAAATCACCGAAACCGATTCCAGCCGTTCCTTTAATTCATTCAAATTCCCGAATGTATTAAAGGATAGAAAATCCAGTTCGGGGCTTTTAAGTGCAATACTCACAAGCCTTCTCCGATTGCCACCAATTACCGATGTGCTAACAGGATGATTGGGATCCAGATTATGTATCATTTCAATCAATTCATTATATCTGGAAAAGAAAACAGTTTGTTCTGTTATATTAGAGTACAGGATTTCGTTTCCCAGATTCCAGTATAATAGGGCCGGATGATCTTTAAATTCTGCTATCAGGTTTTTTACGCCTGATTTTATTTGTGCAAACTTTTCAGGATCTTCATAAAATTCGGGATAAATAGCTTTGGGAATAGGAATATCGGCAACTACTGCTAAATCCAGTTTTTCAGCTTTGTCAAGAAGTTTAGGTAATTGATTAGGTTTATAAACCCTAATCGTATTTCCTCCTGCTAATTTGGGATCTTCCAAATGTCCATTTCCTCCTGCTCCCATAATATAAAATGGCTCACAATGACGAATAAGTGTATAACCGGCATCAGTTTTCTTTACATAAACCCATGCTGATTTTTCTGGTTCCTTATCAGGGCTACATGAAATGAGGGCAAAAAGAATGGAACCGAAAAGTATTTTGAATTTTAAACTTCTCAGATATAATAAATTTGAATGATGATTAGCTTATGGTTGGCTAATATAAATATAAAATATGCCTAGTTCAGTGATTTTTAAATAATTTCCTAATTGTTATGGTTGTTAAGAAAATGGTTAAAAATCCAAATGGGAGGGAAGTTATAATTAAAACTTTCTGCATTGCAGTAAGAACATTAGAATCTGGTTTTACCTGGCCAAGTACTATAACGGCTTCACAGAAAATAAATATCAGGATAGCCCAGGCAAAACGATATTTTTTAGAAGGTTCTTGTTTTCCTTTATCTGTAAACATACTTAATACGAAAATTGCTGAATCTACCGAGGTCACCAGGAAGCTAATCAGAAGAATTATAACAATAATACTCGTAAAATTGGTAAGAGGGAAAGATTCAAAAAATATAAACATAGAGGTGAAGACATTTCCAAATTCATCATTATAATTTGAATAACCTTTTACAATCTCGAATGCTGAGGTTCCGAAAATGCTGAACCAGAAGAAGCTACCAATAGAAGGGATGACCAGGACTCCCAGGATCATTTCTCTAAGACTTCTTCCTCTTGATATTCTCGCGATAAAGATTCCTGTAAATGGTGCCCAGGCGAGCCAGAAAGCCCAGTAATAATAAGTCCAGTCGGTTAAAAAACTAATTCCGGGGTCATATTTTCCTGTGGCAATACTTAATGGAATAAAATCTATTATATAATGATAAAAGGAGTTGAAAAAGTTTGATAATATTCTTAGAATATTTCCATTAAAAAAGACAAATAGCATTAGTAGTACCGCGATATAAATATTCCAGTTCGAGATCCTTTTTATTCCTTTATGTACTCCAGACCAGGCCGAAAAGAATGCCAGAGAACAAATAATAAGAACCAGTCCTAAATTAGGTAAGAGTGCGCCGGGTGATTTATCAAGCAAATGGCTTATTCCGCCTTCTATTTGAGTAGTTCCAAGTCCTATTGCTGCGACTAAGCCCACAACCGTGGTAAGAATAGTGAGGG
>JAGXII010000222.1 GCA_024635735.1 Christiangramia sp.
CAATCAATTGGTATTCAGGGGCTACTTCAGGTGGCCCCCCGTAACCTTCCTTTACGTGATAAAAGATTCCACTATTTCCTCCTTTTGGCAGTTTCCATTCCAGATATAGTTCAAAATTGTCAAATTCTTCAGCTCCATATATAATGTCCTTTCCACCTTTATAATTTTGTTCCAGGCCCAATTCTGTGTCGAATGTTAAGACACTGTCTTTTATGACCCATCCGGGAGGCAGGGAATCACCGTTGTAGGCACGCCAGCCTTCCGTAGAAGTGCCGTCAAAAAGATAAATCCAGTCTTTTTTCGAAATGGTGTCAGTGGAGGTGAAGGTCTCCAAATCAGAATTGACTTTTGATTTTTCTTTACAGGAACTAAAAAGTAAGAATTGGAAAAGCAGGAGGGTGATAAGGTTCAATTTCATTGGATTTTATTAGTATAATGTTCCTTTTAAAATTATAAATATTTTTCTAAATAATAAGATATCGAAATTAATTTTTTAAAATCATCAATGGATAATATAAAACTCATTGATAATATCTGATCTAAAATTACTTACAAGCCTCCCATCATTTTTCCTATAACATCTTCATTAATATCTATTTCCTGACAATTAGTAAAGTTAGAAATCCTAATATTGCTATTTGAAGGATAAGTGTAGGTCGCCGTGCCGCCTTTTCCTTCTGTAGAATATATTTCCTTTAGCCTATTGTATTCGTCAAATAATACATAGCTTCCTTTTTTTTTCCTTCGATAAGGGTGAATTTCAGGCAGGAACCGCCGTCACAATTAATCCTGCTTTTCTCAAATCTTACTTCATTTTCAAATAGTTCAGGCTTGTAAACATAAGCCCATCCCGCAATAGGAGGTACGTATTCCGGGGAGAGTTGCATCGCGAAATTATTCCTGAAATAATCTGCTTTTATTTTTTCTATGTCCATACCACTTGGTAAAGTTTTACCTTTCATAACTTCCTCCATTTGAGAAAACACTTTATTTAGATCAAGTTTTGCTTTTATGCAGCCATTGTCACTTTCCATATAGATGAAATTATTTTTATCAAAATATATGGGTTTTGCTTTTGGATCATATAAATCTATTTTCATAACCATTGTTTCGGTATTCAACTCCAGGCTTACTGTTTTTCCTTGAGCCTCTATAACCGAAGTAATTCCAGGAAAGCTCAATGGATTGTTGCGATCTATGGTCGCAATTCTTTCATTAGGATCAAGGCCCGGTTTATCGGTTTTAGGCCTGGCAGTATTACCACTATTTCCTGAAACCCGTTTATCAGCACTTGAGCCATCCGGGTCTACTTCCAGACCTTTCATATAAAGATCCTGAAACGGCATTTTCACTTCTACCGCAAATGGAATTTGCACCGTTACCGGGATATATTCAAATTTGTACGTTCCATCGCCCTGGGTTTGTTCTGTATTTACATTTGCATAGATCTCAGACAAACGTTCCTGTTTATCAAACCTTACCCTGGAACCGTTATATTCAGGATCCTTATATATAAATTTAGTGCAATTTCCACCAGCAGAACAAGGCACAGTGGTTTCTTCATAATCATCTGATCGGAAATGTTCAGGCTTGTATATAAATGCCCATTCAACTATCTGAAAAGTATTCAGATTCATTCCTTGTGCTTTAAATTTTTCTGTTGCCTCCAACATTGGCTCCGGTGGTAATTTCAATAAAGACATTGAAATCATAGGAAACATAAATGCCATGACATCAGATTTCATTAGACTTGATTTTTCCCAACGCCCGGCACTATCATTATAACCGTACTGATAACCTTCACTATCTATATAAAGTGGATTTTTGCTATTTGGCGCTATCCCACGCGCCGCAAGTTCATCACTGTCAAAATAGTAGTCACTTCCTTTCCCTTTACTATCTGATGTTTTTACCACTACATCAGATTTATAAAAAGAGCGTTTTGCCTCGGTATTTATTAATTTAGCTTCATTTGTATTAGAATTCCCGGCTTGAGTATTTGCATTCGCAGGGTTTGGGTTTACAACAGAATCAATAGTATTTCCAACCACCTGTTCCGTTTTTTGTTCTGTCTTTTTTAATAAAACTTTTTCTGTAGTTTTCTCAACCTTTTTCTTTAGCTTTTTAATATTTGAGCCTCCCCGTTAAAACCTGATAAAATAAAAAAAAGTGAGATGAATAATAATTTGGCCTTCATGATACCTGGATTTTGAATTAAAACCATTAGGCAAAGCGGTTTTAGTATTTAAAACCAGGTAGATGGGGATAAGTAAAGGGGGGTATAATCGATATTGAGCAATAATAGCAGCTCAACAAATTGAGGGGGGTCATTTGTAAATATACAAAGTAAATAAATTTTTAAGTATAAATGTCTTAAAACGAATGATTTATGTATTTAAGTCCTTAATAATTGATAGAATGATTTACAATTCGTAATACTTCTCCTTTATCAATAACATCCTTTTGCTTTATTGATTTTAAAGATTATGAATTAGATCTTTTAACTCTTTCTTCTTATCAACAAGATTTAGATCGTACAGGTTTTCCTGAACCTTTTCCAGATCTTCCTCATTTATTTGATCCTGACTCCATTTAGTGAGATCTAACCATTTCCTGATGTCTTCAAGTTTCTGCTGGTAGCGTTCAGATAGAACCACATCTATTTTACGTTGATTCCTGAAGTTTTTAGTTTCTATATTTAAAACCTTCAACATCGTTTTTAATCTGTCAGGATCTTTACGGATACTTTCATTTCTTGCCGCAATTACAAAACAAGGCCATGGAGTAGGGCAGTCGGCGATTAATCTAAAAGTCTTATTATCAACTAACGGCTTGGTGGTAAAATATTCCCACATAAAGTATTGAGCCGTGTCATTTTTTAAAGCCTCAATTGCTCCTTCAATATTATTTACAATTTCGAATTCCAGTATAGAGGTATCCCAGCCATGATGTTGGGCATTCACATAAGACATTAGATGAGATCCGCTACCTTCACGACTAATGGCGGCTTTGGTGTTTTCCAGATCCTGAATGTCCTTATAGCGTGAACCTGTAGCCACATGTATTCCCCAAATAAGCGGACTCCCAATATAATTCTGAATGATCTTTGATTTATTTCCATGTAAAATATCCCTGACAATTCCTTCAGTTAAAATTACCGCAACATCAATCTCTCCCGCGCGCAATGCTTTATTCATGGCGCCGGTACCTTCAGGGAAATCCTTCCAGATCACATTCAAACCAGCATCGCTAAATTTATTCTCTTCAATACATAAATGCCATGGAAGATTAAAATGTTCCGGAACTCCACCTACTTTTATGGTTTTCATGATTTGTTTTTTTTCTTTAAATAATTATAAATATCGTATTGGGAACGAATAGCCTTTTCTCCCTTTTTACGAGGTACATATGTATTAGATTCTTCGGGATCCTGAATTCTTGCTTTTACATTATCACTCAACTGGATATTCAGTATATCTTTGAATTCCTGTTTTATATCTACATCAAGAACAGGGGAAATTACTTCAATTCTACGGTCCAGGTTTCTGTTCATCCAGTCGGCACTTCCGTAGAACATCAATTCGTCACCAGCATTTTCAAAAAGGTACATACGGCCATGTTCCAGAAACCTGTCTACCACACTGGTGATATAAATATTCTCGCTCATTCCTTTAATTCCGGGGATAAGACAGGTAAAACCGCGAATAAGCAACCGAATCTCCACACCGGCCTGACTGGCTTTATAAAGAAGTTCGATCATTTCTTCATCTTCAAGGCTGTTCATTTTAGCAGTGATCTTTGCAGCTTTTCCTTCCCGGGCGTTTTCTATCTCGTTATAAATGAGTTTTAAGAACTCCTGCCGTGTTGAGAATGGAGATATCAGAAGGCTTTTTTCTCTTGGAATAATTAATTCTCCCTGTAAAACCTTGAATAAACGCTGAAGTTCTTTGGTTATATTTTTATTGGCCGTAAAAATAGCATGGTCGCAATACAAAGCTGCCGTTTCACTATTAAAATTCCCGGTACCAATGTATGCGTACCGCATATTGATATCGCCCTCCTGCCTGCAAACAAGCATGATCTTGGAGTGTACCTTTACCTTGGGATAACTGTAAATAACATTAGCTCCCTTTTCCTCAAATTTTCTACCCCATATAATATTATTCTCTTCATCGAACCTTGCCTTAGCTTCAACAAAAACAGTCACTCTCTTACCGTTTTCAAGAGCTTTAAGAAGGGAGGAAGTAAGGTCTGATTCATCTGCAATACGATAAAGTGAAATTTTAATATCGGTTACATTTTCATCGGTTGCCGCCTGTTCAAGGAATTTCTCTACATAATTAAAAGACATATAAGGAAAATGCAGGGACTGGTCTTTCTTCGCAATATCCTCAAAATAATTCGTACTGTGTTCCAGAGTCTTTTGAGGTAGCGGTGGTAATTCTTTAAAATGAAGTTCTGGATTGTTTGTAGGATCAGGAAAAGAAAAAAAGTCCTTAAAATTATGATACTGACCTCCCGGCATCATATCAATTTTACCCAGTTTCAGTAGTTTTCTTATTTTCTTCTGAACCGGCTTAGGCATGGACGCATCATATAACAGGCGTGTAGGTTGCCCTTCAGTTCTTTGCTTTAGAGAAGTGTAAATTTTTTCAGCAAGAACTCCATTATAAATGTCATCTATATAAAGTTCTGCATCTCTGGAGAGTTTAACTTCAAAAATCCCGGTAATATTTTCATTAGGAAATAATTTGTAAGCCTCATGCCTGATGATTTCATCAAGAAATGTAATGTAGTGTCCCTTCTTTTTAATTTCCATCATTATAAATCTTCCGTGTTCCTCTACCGGAATATTTACTACTGCAAGATGATCTTCCTTTTCAAAAGTTATAAGAAAGTAAAGAATTGAATTTTCAAGGAAAAGTTCATTCTCCTTACTTAAATCCAGACGGATTGGCTTAAGTTTCTTTTCTATTTTATTTTTAAAAAATGAAGCAGCAAATTTCTCATGTTCTTCTGTATATTCCTCTGCACTTAGAATATGAATATCATGTTTTACCAGTTCAGGAATTATTTCTGTATGATAAATATCTCCAAAGCGATCCTGCTGATGCTTTACTTCTTCAATAATTTGTTTGGTGATTTTTGAAGGCCTGAGAGCCAGTTTTTTTCGGATACTTTTCTGAACCCTTTTCATCTGGCGAAGCTGAGAAACTCTTACCCTAAAATATTCATCGAGATTTGACGAAAAAATCGCCAGAAACTTCATCCTTTCGTATAAAGGATTTATTTTGTCTGCGGCCTCCTGAAGAACTCTCTCATTAAAACTTAACCAGTTTAGATCACGATGTCTAAACCGATCTTCATTAGGTTGCTGCATGGGTGTTTAAATGTTTAATCAAAAATACAAAGTACACCATGCTTTGCTTTTAATATATTGTTAAATAAGACACCTATCCAGCTATTCTATCCAGACTGTAGGTAATAATGTTTTCAACGAGTTTTGCTGAATCTTTTGTGAATTCTCCGGTCATTCTATTGGCCAGAACGGCATTCATTGAAACTGCTCTGTGACCCATTAATTTCGACAGTCCGTAAATGGCAGAAGTCTCCATTTCCATATTTGTAATATGCCTTCCTTTAAATTCGAAATGCGTTATTCTGTCATTCATATCATCATCTTTCAGGCCTAGCCTTAAAACTCGGCCCTGCGGACCATAAAATCCTATATTGGTAGCCGTAAACCCGGGAAATGTTTCCTGTGATGACATCTTTTCTATAAGACTTTTATCTCCATCCACCACATAAGGTTCACCTTTTTTAAGTGACCAGTTGGTTTGC
>JAGXII010000022.1 GCA_024635735.1 Christiangramia sp.
AGTCTGGACACAGCGAATTTTTCCATGTATTCGCTCATGTCTATTCTAATTAAGGAATCTTCATTGTCAAATAATTCACGTGCCAGAACCTTTGCCAGCTGGGTTTTACCAACTCCTGTCTGACCAAGGAATATAAATGATCCAATTGGTTTATTAGGATCCTTAAGACCTGCGCGGTTTCTTTGAATAGCTTTCACCACTTTTCCAACTGCTTCATCCTGACCAATCACTTTTCCTTTAATCTTTTGCGGAAGTTCAACAAGTTTATTGCTTTCGGTTTGTGCGATACGGTTTACAGGAATTCCAGTCATCATGGAAACCACATCGGCAACGCTTTCTTCTGAAACTGTTTCCTTGTGTTTTTTAGACTCCTCTTCCCATTTTTCCTGGGCTATGCCTAATTCTTTTTCAAGATTCTTTTCGTCATCCCTTAGTTTTGCAGCTTCCTCGTATTTCTGCTTTTTAACCACAGAATTCTTGTTCTCCCGAACCTCTTCGAGTCTTCTCTCAAGATCAAGGACCTGTTTAGGAACATCGATATTGGTTATATGCACTCTGGATCCTGATTCATCTAAAGCATCAATTGCTTTATCTGGAAGAAAACGCTCTGTCATATAGCGGTTTGTAAGTTTTACGCAAGCCTGTATAGCTTCGTCTGTATAAACCACATTATGATGTTCTTCGTATTTATTTTTAATATTATTAAGTATTTCGATAGTTTCTTCTACTGTAGTAGGTTCCACAATTACCTTCTGAAATCTTCTCTCCAGAGCACCATCTTTTTCAATATACTGTCTGTATTCATCAAGAGTAGTGGCGCCAATACATTGAATCTCTCCACGCGCGAGTGCGGGTTTAAACATGTTGCTGGCATCAAGGCTGCCCGTAGCACCCCCAGCACCAACAATGGTATGTATCTCATCGATGAAAAGAATAATGTCATTATTCTTTTCAAGTTCGTTCATTACCGCTTTCATTCTTTCCTCAAACTGGCCGCGGTATTTAGTTCCCGCAACAAGACTGGCAAGATCAAGAGTAACAACTCTTTTATCGAAAAGAATTCTTGACACTTTTCTTTTAATGATTCTCAGGGCAAGACCTTCGGCTATAGCCGATTTACCAACTCCAGGTTCTCCAATAAGCAGAGGATTGTTTTTCTTTCTTCTGCTCAATATCTGGGAAACACGTTCGATTTCTTTTTCTCTTCCCACTACCGGATCAAGCTTATCAGCTTCAGCCAGTGCGGTTAAGTCTCTACCAAAGTTATCCAGTACAGGTGTTTTTGATTTTTTTGAAGTCTTTCCTGTACCACCACCTCCGCTAAACGGATTCTCGCGGGTAGTTTCATCACCACTTGCATCATCATCTGAAAAAGACTCTGCAGCAGGGCTGTCGGTAAAATCGTCCTCATCGCTGGCGATCATGTATTTAAACTGATCTTTAACGCCGTCATAATCTATTTTCAATTTGTTCAACAATTTAGTAGTGGGATCGTTCTCATTTCTTAGTATACACAATAATAAATGTGCAGTATTTATCGACGAGCTCTGGAATAATTTAGCTTCCAGAAATGTCGTTTTTAGGGCGCGTTCTGCCTGCCTGGTTAAATGCAGGTTACGTTTTTCATTACTTATGGTAACAGTATTGGGATTTGCGGGGCTTAGAATTTCAACTTTACGTCTTAAATGTCCCAGATCTATTTCCAGAGCATTTAAAATTTCTATGGCTTTTCCGTCACCATCTCGTAGCAAACCAAGCATTAAATGCTCTGTCCCGATAAAATCATGGCCCAGTCGCAGTGCTTCTTCTTTACTGTAAGCAATTACATCTTTTACTCTTGGTGAAAAATTATCATCCATTTTATCTTCCTTTCTCAAAATTTTATTCACTCAAAATTGGGCAAAAACTATACCTAACAAGGAGTTAGTAGCTAATAGACAAAATTACTTTCAATTTTCAAAGTGTAAAATACTGAACTTATTAACCAAACTCCACTAAAAATTTGTTAATAAAAACAAGGCTTAGCCTGTGCCTCAAGCCTTTTAAAGAGGGAGAAAATATGTAAATTGCCACATTAGATTTTTAAGATAAATTAAAATTTTAAATATGGCTGAAGGAGAAAAGCTTATTCCTATCAACATTGAAGATGAAATGAAGTCAGCCTACATCGATTATTCGATGTCGGTCATTGTGTCACGTGCGCTACCAGATGTGCGTGACGGTTTAAAGCCTGTACACCGCCGTGTATTATACGGAATGTATGAGCTCGGAGTTCTTTCGAACCGCGCGTATAAAAAATCAGCGAGAATTGTAGGAGAGGTATTAGGTAAGTATCACCCGCACGGGGATTCTTCCGTTTATGATACCATGGTGAGAATGGCGCAGGAATGGAGTATGCGCTACATGCTGGTTGATGGTCAGGGTAACTTTGGTTCTGTAGATGGTGACAGTCCGGCAGCAATGCGATATACTGAGGCGCGTATGCGTAAGATCAGTGAGGATTTGCTGGCAGATATAGATAAGGAAACAGTTGACACTCAACTGAATTTTGATGATTCATTAAGTGAGCCTGTGGTAATGCCTACCCGGGTGCCAAACCTTTTGGTAAATGGCGCTAGTGGTATTGCTGTAGGTATGGCAACCAATATGCCGCCTCATAACTTATCTGAAGTAATTGACGGTACTATTGCATATATCGAGAATAATGATATTGAGATTGATGAGCTTATTGAGCACATAAAGGCTCCCGATTTTCCAACCGGAGGAATTATTTATGGTTATGACGGAGTAAGGGAAGCCTTTAAAACCGGTCGCGGAAGAATCGTAATGAGGGCTAAATCTCATATGGAAGAGATCCACGGAAGAGAATATCTTGTGGTGACTGAAATTCCATATCAGGTGAATAAGGCCGATATGATCAAGAAAACCGCAGATCTTGTAAATGATAAGAAAATAGAAGGGATTAGCCTTATAAGGGATGAGTCTGACCGTAACGGTATGCGTATCGTTTATCAGCTTAAAAGAGATGCCATTCCAAATATTGTCCTTAATACATTATTCAAACATACAGCCTTACAGTCTTCTTTCAGTGTAAATAATATTGCGCTTGTGAAGGGAAGACCTGAAATGTTGAATCTGAAGGATCTTATTTATCATTTCGTAGAGCACAGGCATGATGTTGTTGTTCGTAGAACTGAATTTGAATTAAAGAAAGCAAAAGATCGTGCTCATATCCTGGAAGGATTAATTATAGCTTCAGATAATATTGATGAAGTTATTGCGCTAATCAGGGCCTCATCAAATGCAGATGAAGCGAGAACCAAATTGATGGAGCGATTTGAACTTTCAGAACTTCAGGCGAAAGCGATCGTCGAAATGAGATTGAGACAGCTGACAGGTCTGGAGCAGGACAAACTTAGAGCTGAATATGATGAAATCTTAAAAACCATTGAAGATCTTGAAGACATTCTTGCAAGAAAAGAGCGAAGAATGCAGGTTATCAAAGATGAGCTTATAGAGGTTAAAGAAAAATATGGTGATGAAAGACGTTCTCAAATAGAATATGCTGGTGGTGATCTAAGTATAGAAGATATGATTCCTGATGAAAAAGTGGTAATTACTATTTCTCATGCAGGTTATATTAAACGGACTTCTCTTAACGAATATAAAACTCAGAATAGAGGAGGAGTTGGTCAGAAAGGTTCTAATACCCGTAATGAAGATTTCCTTGAGTACTTATTCGTAGGTACGAATCACCAGTACATGCTATTCTTTACTCAGAACGGGAAATGTTACTGGATGAGAGTTTACGAGATTCCGGAAGGTAGTAAGGCTTCCAAAGGGAGAGCTATTCAGAATCTTATTAACATAGAACCTGAAGATAAAGTAAATGCCTTTATATGTACTCAGGATCTTAAAGATGAGGAATATGTAACAATCATTTTGTGATTATGGCAACTAAAAAAGGTCAGGTTAAGAAAACCCGACTCGAAAAATATTCCCGTCCAAGAACCAATGGTATAAATGCGATTACAATTAAGGATGGCGATGAATTGCTGGAAGCAAAACTTACAACTGGAAACAGTCAGGTTATGCTTGGACTTAGAAGTGGAAAGGCGATTAGATTTGAAGAAAGCAAAACCCGCCCAATGGGAAGAAATGCTTCCGGTGTAAGAGGAATTACTCTGGCTGATGATAAAGATGAAGTAGTAGGAATGATTTCGGTTAACGATTTTGATTCAGATATTCTTGTTGTTTCTGAAAATGGATATGGTAAACGTTCCAGCCTTGAAGACTATCGTATCACTAACCGTGGTGGTAAGGGAGTTAAAACGATTTCAGTAACCGAAAAGACAGGACAACTTGTCGCAATTAAAAATGTTACTGATGCAGATGATCTTATGATCATTAATAAATCGGGAATCGTAATTCGTATGGCCGTAGAAAATCTTCGGGTTATGGGTCGTGCAACTCAGGGAGTTAGATTAATCAACTTAAAAGGAAATGATGCTATTGCTGCAGTGGCAAAAGTGCTCCATGATGAAGATGATGTTGAGAATATGGAAGATCCCGAAAAGCCAGTAGGCAATGAGGATTCGGCAAATGGCACAACTATTGTAGATGATAGTGAGGAATAAAAATTAAAAACCAAAACCACAATGAAAACTAATATTTTGACAGCGGCATTGTCACTACTTACTTTGGTAGCGGTCGCACAAAAAGATGAAATCAAAAATGCTGAAGACGCTATTGACGATGGCAAATTTGCTGAAGCCAAAGCCCAGCTTAAAATCGCTGAACCAAATTTAAGTCAGGTAAACGATAAATGGCAGGAACGCTTTTACTTTTTTAAAGGGCAGGCATATAGTTCGGGAAATCCAACTGCTGAGGATATGAAAATGGCAGCAGCTGCTTTCCAGAAAGCTTCAGAAATGGGGAATGATGACGCAACCCAAAAACTGATGGAGCTTAAGAACAATATGATTCAAAGCGCTATTAATGATCAAAATAATGAAGATTATGGATCTGCAGCCGAAAAACTATATACAAGTTATGAATTAAGTCCACAGGATACTATCTATTTGTATTATGCGGCTAATAACTATGTACAGGCTCAGGATTATGGTAAGGCAGTAGAATACCTGGAAACCCTTAATGAATTAGGGTATGATGGTTCAGGAAAAGAATTTGTTGCTGTAAATATTGAAACCGGAGAAACTGAATCTTTTGGTTCTAAGGAACAAAGAGATATTATGGTAAAAGCCAACAAATTTAAAGATCCTGATGTTAGAAAAATTCCTTCCAAAAAAGGAGATATTGCAGGATTGATTGCCAGAATCTATATCAATCAAAAGGAATATGAAAGGCGATTGCAGCAATGGATGAGGCTAAAGCCACTAATCCTGATGATGTAGATCTATTATTATCTGAAGCCAATATGTATTACCAGATGGGTGAAAAAGAGAAAGCCATTGCCAGTCTTGAAACAGCCGGGGAAATGGATCCTACTAACCCGAGAGTATTCAATAATATTGGATTAATGTATGCTGAGCTTGGAAAACACGAGAAAGCTGCTGAAAACTATAAGAAAGCAATCAATCTTGATAACGAATTTAATGAAGCAAGAATTAATCTTGTAGCATCTGTTCTTAGTGGAGAAAGAGATCTTATTGACCAGATGAATAAGCTTGGAATGAGTAAAGAAGATACTAAGAAGTATGATGAATTAAACGAACAACGTAAGGAGCTTTATGAAGAAGTTATTCCATACCTGGAAACAGCATTGGAAATAGATCCTAACGATCAGGACGTTATTAAAACTGCAATGAATATCTACTCAAATCTTGGAAAGCAGGAGAAAGTAGAAGAGATGAGAGCAATGCTTCAACAGTAATTTTTAATCATTGAATCATAAAAAAAAAGCCGCTGAATTTTTTCAGCGGCTTTTTTTATTTTAAAATTTATTGTCAGATAATTTTTTTGATCACTCTTAATTTATGAGTGTGCTTACTTAATTCAGCATTAAATATACCTGAGTGGTCTATCCTGTCTATTCTTACCTTCCCGTCTACATGGACAATATAATTATCTTTCATCATTAGGCCAACGTGGTTAATCACACCTTCATCATTATCAAAAAAAGCAAGATCTCCGGCTTCGCTTTCCTCAATAAAACTAAGAGCTTCTCCTTGTTTTGCCTGTTCAGCTGCATTTCTTTTTATGCGGTATCCATTTAATTTATAGACCATCTGTGTAAGTCCGCTGCTATCCAGACCAAATGGAGTTTTACCCCCAGAGTTATGAGGAGCATTAAGGTATAACAGTGCTGTTTCCACCAGCTTTTCTTTAGCCGTTACAGAGGTGATAGAATGTCCTTCAAATAAATGTCCCAGGAGGTTTACAGAATTTACCACAGATCCAATTGGAACTGCC
>JAGXII010000223.1 GCA_024635735.1 Christiangramia sp.
GTAATAAAACTTCAGGATCATCTTTAATTTCCTGCTGTATTTCGAGCATATGATCGGTCATTACGGGGCAAATGGTAAGACAGGTGGTGAAAAAGAAATCGGCCACATAAATTTTATCCTCGTAAAAATCTTCAGTAATGGTATCGCCATTTTGGTTGATAAGCTCAAAATCTTTAACGGTGTGGTATTTACGAACGTGTTGCACTGTAGAATCTACCAATTCGGCATTTACCATATCTGGTTGAAAAACAGGCAAACGTTCTTCCGGGGTTAAGAGCGTATAAATACTATAGATTATAATTACCGAAAGTATAAACAGAACAATGGCAAATTTCTTAAGCCAGGCAAAAAGATCACGCATACTTGGAAAATTTATTGCAAAATTAAGGGCTAACAATCAATTAGTCGCAGTTTAAAACTTAAAATTTCAGCTTCCTAAAACAGGAAGGCTTTTAAACTTTTTTAGGAGATTATAAAAGTTTACTTTTGTGCGATTTAAAATTTGAAGCATTACGCATGGATCCATTTATAGTTAAAGCCATACAGTTACTGTTAAGCTTGTCTTTACTTATTGTTCTTCACGAACTTGGGCATTTTATACCAGCCAAAATATTTAAAACCAGGGTAGAAAAATTCTTCCTGTTCTTTGATGTTAAATTCGCACTTTTCAAAAAGAAAATCGGTGGGACAGTCTATGGAATTGGATGGTTGCCTCTGGGCGGCTATGTGAAGATCTCCGGAATGATAGATGAAAGTATGGATAAGGAGCAAATGGCTCAACCTCCACAGGAATGGGAATTTCGAAGTAAACCGGCCTGGCAGCGACTAATTATCATGCTTGGTGGTGTAACGGTAAACCTGGTTCTTGGATTTCTTATTTATATGATGATCATGTTTGTTTGGGGAACTGCCTATGTTGGTCCGGAACAAATGCCGGAAGGCTTTGCGGTGACCGATAGTTTTAAACAATATGGTTTTGAAGATGGAGATAAAATTCTTGAGGTAAACGGAAAGGATTTCGAAAACAGTCTGAATATCAACAAACATCTTTTTATGCGGGATGTAAGATCTATTACTGTGGTGCATCAAAATGGAGAACAGGAAACAATAGCGATCCCGGAAGAAATTGGAACCACAATGTTTGAACAGGGTGTCTTACAGCCTTTTGTTCCAATTAATTCTCCGGTAATAGATACTGTGGTAGCCAATACAGCTGCAGAAAAAGCCGGACTTAAAAAAGGAGATAGCATTATTTCTCTTAATAAAAAGGAAATTGGTTACTGGCACGAAATTGCTCCAATCTCCAATGAAAATAAAGGCAAGGAAATCGAAGTAGTTTTTGAAAGAAATGGCAAAATTTTAAGTAAAAACATCCAGCCAGATGAAGATGGAAAATTAGGTCTGGCCCCAAGGACTAATATTAAAATTAAAAGAAAAACCTATGGTTTTGTTGGCAGTCTAAGCAAGGGATTTGATTATGGGTACTGGACTTTGCGGGATTATGTCTACCAGTTTAAATATGTATTTACCAAGAAGGGCGCGTCTCAGCTTGGTGGTTTTGGGGCTATAGGAGGATTATTCCCTGATACCTGGAACTGGTTTGGATTCTGGCATACAACGGCTTTGCTTTCCATCATTCTTGCGTTTATGAATATTTTACCTATCCCGGCGCTGGATGGCGGACATGTGATGTTTCTGCTTTATGAGATGGTTACCGGAAGAAAACCCAATGATAAATTTATGGAAATTGCCCAGATGCTTGGGTTCTTTATTCTTATTGCACTGGTGTTATATGCAAATGGGAATGACATATATCGCTGGCTTTTTGAGTGATAGAAATTTCACTCCATTTTAGCTCAAAAAAAGTTTAAAATTGTTTTGACAGCATTTAAAAATTGATTTATATTTGCAACCGCTTTTAAAGCAAAACCTTCCTCCTTAGCTCAGTTGGTTAGAGCATCTGACTGTTAATCAGAGGGTCCTTGGTTCGAGCCCAAGAGGAGGAGCTGAAATTAAAGCCTGACATTCACGTCAGGCTTTTTTTATGAATTAATGTTTGGGCGAGAAGTTTATCCCGAGCGAGAAACGAGCCGAGGGATGCCCAAGAGGAGGAGCAAAAAAAACCACTCATTCGAGTGTTTTTTTTGTTTTATATGTCTTCCTAAAATTCTGTTTTTCAGTCAGATATCTGTTAAAATTAGTAAAAGTAAAAACCCTTTAGCGGTTATCATGCAATATATTGAATATATTGCATGATAATTCATACAATCAAACAGCGCTTAAGTCGTTATTTGAAGACTAAAGAAACTGTTTAAAGTCAAATTAAATCGATAATTATGAAAGCATATAGAATTTTACCGGGAGTTTTATTCCTGTTGTTACTACTTCAATCATGTTCAGAAAATGAAGATCCAATTGAAACAGACCTGAACGCTGTAGCTTTTTCTGCTGATGCGCATGTAAGAACGTCAACTTTGCCTCAAAATATTCTGGATTATATAACTGAAAATTATCCGGGGCTTACAATTGTTAAAGCGGAAAAGGAGGATAATGAAAACTTTGAAATTAAGTTGAGTGATGGTACTGAGCTAATTTTTAATTCTCAGGGAGAATTTTTGGGTATTGATAATGATGAAAATGAATTTGGTGATGAAGATATAGATCCCGCTAATTTACCTCAGAATATTCTGGATTTTATAAGTAATAAATATCCTGGAGTAACTATAGAAGGGGCTGAGCTTGAAAATAACGGAAATTATGAAGTTGAATTAGAGAATGATGTAGAACTTATTTTTGATGGAGATGGTAATTTCCTAGGTCAGGCCCAGGATGAAAACGAGGATGACCAGGGAGAGGATGAAGAGGATATTGATCCAAGCGAATTACCTCAAATAATTCTGGACTATATAGCTGAAAATTATCCTGATAATACCATAATTGAAGCAGAAATGGAAGAAGAAGGTTACGAAGTAACACTTAATAATGGAGTAGAACTCAAATTTGATGAGCAGGGTAATTTCCTTAGTGAAGAAGATGGAAACGGGGACGATGATAATGATGAAAATGAAGATGATTGAGAATTCTATAAGGAATGGGAATACATCTTTAAATAATCAAAAAAAACCACTCATTCGAGTGGTTTTTTTGTTTTTATAGATCTTCATAAACAGTTCGTTATTCTCTAATTTATTCTATTTTTGGCGTGAAATTAAGATCGCTTAATAAGTAAAGAGATCTACTCAAATTTATAGAAATTAAAAAGGAGATGGTTTTCATTAAAGGATTCTTTCACTCCTGTTAAGTCGATAAATAATGGAAAACTTTTATTTATTATTGTTGGTGGCACTGGTTGTTTTAGCTATTGCCGATTTAGTGGTAGGAGTGAGCAATGACGCGGTGAACTTCCTGAATTCAGCAATTGGTTCCAAGGCCATCTCTTTTAAGACAATAATGATCGTCGCGAGTCTGGGGATCTTTATTGGAGCAGTTTTTTCCAGCGGTATGATGGAAGTGGCCCGGAAGGGAATATTTATGCCCAGCCAGTTCTATTTTGATGAGATCATGATCATTTTTGTCGCGGTCATGATTACAGATATACTGCTACTCGATTTCTTCAATACCCTTGGAATGCCAACCTCTACAACAGTTTCTATAGTCTTTGAACTTCTTGGAGCGGCAGTCGTAATGGCTTTGATCAAAATAAGCGCCAGTGATACGGAAACTTTCAGCGATGTTATTAATTATATAAATACTGATAAAGCCACAACCATCATTTCCGGAATTTTCCTCTCTGTGATCATTGCTTTTACGGTGGGTGCTTTGATCCAATGGTTTTCAAGACTGGTCTTTACTTTTGAATATGAAAAGAAAATTCGAAATTTCGGAGCTTTCTTTGGAGGAATTTGTCTGAGTGCAATAGGATATTTTATTTTCTTTAAAGGCCTTAAGGGAACCCCTTATTATGATAGTTTTAAAGATGTTCTTTCCAGTCAGGTATATCTTATCCTGGGATTGAGCTTCCTGTTCTGGACTCTGTTCTCTTATCTCTATACTAAGATTTTTAATAAAAGTATACTTCCTTTTGTAATCGCTGTTGGAACATTTGGACTTGCACTTGCATTTTCCGGAAACGACCTTGTAAACTTTATAGGGGTACCAATGGCAGCATACCATAGCTATGAGGCATGGATAGCTTCAGGAGAAGCTGCAACCACTTTTTCAATGGGAGTCTTGCAGGAAAAAGTTCCGGCAGAGCCATTTTTATTATTTATCGCTGGTGGAGTCATGGTTTTAACATTGTGGTTTTCCAAGAAGGCCAGAAGTGTAGCGGAAACTGAAATCAATCTTTCTAGACAGGGTCATGGTTCTGAAAAGTTCAATCCTAATTTACTTTCAAGAACCCTTGTTTCCGGAAGTACTCACCTGGTTTCTTTTTTAAGAAAAACTATTCCTCATAGAACCAAGAAAAAGATTAGTAGCAGTTTCGAAAAACCGGAAGAAAATATAGAAGAATTAAAAGATAACAATAAGCCGGCTTTTGATATGATAAGAGCATCTATCAACTTAACCGTTGCCGGAGTATTAATATCAATAGCGACTTCATACAAGCTGCCTCTTTCTACCACCTACGTTACTTTTATGGTGGCCATGGGAACTTCTTTGGCCGACAGAGCCTGGGGGAGAGAAAGCGCCGTTTATCGCGTTGCGGGAGTGCTTAATGTTATTGGAGGCTGGTTCTTTACCGCTTTTAGTGCCTTTGCGGCTGCAGGGATTCTTACCTACCTTATTTTCCTTGGTAGAGGAGCAGCGGTAGCGATCCTTCTAATTGCCGCAATAGCCCTGCTGGTGCGTAATTATATGGCCTACAAAAAGAAATATGTGGAGGATTCTGATAGTTCTACCTTAAAGAAATCTGAAAGTAAAACGGTTCAGGGGATAATTTCTGAAAGTGCCGATAACATATCTAATGTAATAACCAGAACCAATAAGATTTACTCAGATGTATTTGAAGGTCTGGCAAAACAGGATAAGGCCAAGCTTAAAAAAAGCAAGAAAGGTGTGGCTAAACTTGATGCCGAAATCGAAGAATTACGGGATCATATTTTCTTTTTTATAAAGAGTCTGGATGAGACGAGTGTTCGTGGTAGTAGTTTTTATATCACCATTCTTGCTTACCTTACAGATATCGCACAATCTCTGGAATTCATTTCTAAGAAAAGCTATAAGCATGTGAATAACAATCATAAGCCTTTGCGTTATAATCAAATCACAGATCTAAAAGAGATTGACGATTCTTTACAATTAATGCTTCACGAGATAGAAGTAGTTTTCAAGGATCGCAAATTCGACAGGATTGAAAAGATTGTTGCGCACAGGGATGAGATCCTCAATAAACTTTCTGAAAAGATAGAAAAACAGGTAAAAAGAACCCGTACGGAAGAGTCCAGTCCTAAGAATACAACCTTGTATTTTAGTTTATTGCTCGAGACTAAGGACCTTGTAAAAGGCATTACTAATCTTATTGAGGAATACCACTCAAGTTTTAAAAAGGTATAAGACTACCTGGTAATATTTTAAAAGAAGAGGCGGTCTAAAAAGTTGAGGAAACGTAATCCTGTCCCGATAGCCGGGATATTTCAGGATCTTAACAAATTGATTTTAAATTTAAGTTAGAAGCTGAAACAAGTTCAGCTTGACGAAAAGGTGACTTTTAGACGGCCTTTTCTACTTTTAGATAAAATCCACTTCAAAGACTAAACTTCTTGGGTAATAACATTGTCTGTCATCGCAGGCCTGATACTCTATTTTACCTTTTAATTTTTTCGATTTGTCAAGTCCTTTTTTATTGGATTTGATAAAAACAATAACCTTGAAGGAAC
>JAGXII010000023.1 GCA_024635735.1 Christiangramia sp.
CCTTTATCCGGTCCCTGTCCGTTCACCTGCGTAGGATCCTGGGAACCAAAATATACTTCAACCAGCGTTTTATAGCTTACCTCATTTGGATCATAAATAACTTCCACGGTTTCCGCATGACCATCACTGTTCTCGTAGGTAGGATTTTGCATTTCTCCTCCTGCATAGCCGGAAACAGCTTCCTTAACACCTTGTACGCTTTCATAGACAGCTTCCACACACCAGAAACATCCACTTGAGAAATATGCTCTTTCAAGTCCGTTTTGTGCCGGTACCTGAACCGGATCGGCATTTGCTATTTCTTCTGAAGTAGCAGAATTATTATTTGTTGAATTTCCACAGCTTAATAATATCAGGCTTATGATATTTATAAAAATTGTTTTCATGTTATTGTTTTTTGTAGGTGCCTTCCAGGGTTTTCTTTCCGTAAAGCGCATAATCTACAGCCAGTTCTCCATCAATGGTAAATCCTTTCCAATCGAGCTTTAAACCATCTTGAGTGTTTTTTAAAACAGCAATGGGAGTTTCTGTATCAAATTTATCCCAGGGCAAATTTTTATTAGATGTTTTCGAGGCTTTACCGGCGTAAAAAATATTTATCTGATTTTGATCTACTGAGTATCGGGCATTAATGTACATGTCGTTTTCAGAAAGACATAATTCGCTTGTGCCTCCAATGGTAACTGTCACGCAATAGCAAGCGCAATTTACATCCTCAGGGTGATCTGTTCTTATATATCGTCCTGAAATATCTCCAACCGGGTTTTCCTTAGTTTCGGAACCACTTGATGAATCGGGAGTCTGGTTTCCATTAGAATATTGATCTATAGGCTGATCCTGCGCCGAACTGTCTACCTCGTCTCTTGGCTGGATATTCTGATACTCTTCCTTGTCAGAATTTAAATTTTCATCTGAGTTCTTTTTATTGTTCTCGCAGGAAATGAAAATCACACCAAGGCAAATGAATAGCAATCTAATTTTCATAATATGAATGAATAGGGATAGCTAAAGGTAACTTTTTAATCGCTTTTAAGTGTGAAATGCTTGTTAATGCATCTGTATACACATTTTCGATAAAGGGCATAAAAAAACTGCCCGGAAAAATTTTGCTTCAGATTTTAAGATCCTACTGTTAATTTCCGGGCAGTTTAATATGTGATTTTAAAAAGTTTAGAACTTTTTAAACATTCCTTCCATTTTTTCCTGCTCTTCTTTTGCTAGTTCCTCATCTACAAGGATACGGCCACTGTGCTCATCTGTAATAATCTTTTTTCTACCTGCAATCTCCATGATTACCTGAGGTGGAATAGTAAAGAAAGAACCTCCTGAAGCTCCACGCTCCACAGGCACCACGGCAAGACCGTTTTTTACATTTGTTCTAATTCTCTTGTAAGCCTGAACAAGTCTATCTTCGATATTCTTTTCATATTCCTTAGACTTATCGATAAGAGCCTGCTCTTCTTTTTCTGTTTCCTTTAGAATTTCATCAAGCTCGCTTTTCTTGTGCTTAAGATGCTCCTGGCGTTCAGAAAGTTTCTCTTTGGTTTGAGAAATAACCTCTTTCTTCTGCTCGATCTTCGCTTTGTATTCCTTGATGTGCTTTTCGGAAAGTTCGATCTCTAACTCCTGAAATTCAACTTCTTTGCTTAAAGCATTGAATTCTCTATTGTTACGAACATTTTTCTGTTGGTCAGAATACTTCTTGATCGCAGTCTTAGACTCTTCAACCTGGTTTTTTTTGTTCTTGATGTCATTTTCAATGACTTCTATGTCCGCATCCAGTTTTTCCAGGCGTCTGTTTAAACCTGCTACTTCATCTTCCAGATCTTCAACTTCTAGTGGAAGTTCACCACGTACGTTTCTAATTTCGTCAATTCGCGAATCTACCAATTGAAGGTCGTACAGTGATCTTAACTTCTCTTCTACAGTAACATCGTTTTTTTTCGCCATATTATAAATAATGTATTGGATTGGTATTTGTATCTGCTAAAATAAGTGCAAAACTACTAATTTTTTTGCTAAGAAAAGAATATAGTAAATTTTTTGTAAACTGTTCACTTTCATAGTGGCCAATATCTGCCAGTACCAGTTTTTTCTCGGCTTTATAGAAGTCGTGATATTTTAGATCTGCTGTTAAAAATATATCTGCTCCGGCAGCTTTTGCTTTTTCTATGGCAAATGCGCCACTTCCGCCAAGAACGGCTACTTTTTTAATGGGTTTATTAAGGAGTGCGGAATGTCTAATACAACCACACTTGAAAATTTTCTTTACAGCTTCTAAGAAAGCGGTCTCTTCTATTTCTGTATTAAGTTCTCCTATCATTCCCATCCCTAAATGCTGATTTTTGTTTTCCAGCGTATGAATTTCATAGGCCACTTCTTCATAAGGGTGAGAACTGAACAAATTTTTCAGGATCTTAGATTCAAGATGTGCAGGATAGGTAAGGCCTATTTGCACTTCTTCTTCAAAATGTATCTTGCCTTTTTCTCCAACAACAGGATTGGAATATTCATTTCCTTTAAAACTTCCTTTTCCGGTAATATTAAAACTACAGTGGTCGTAATTTCCAATACTTCCTGCCCCGGCCTGGAATAGGGATTGTCTCACATCCGCTACATTTTTAACCGGAACGAAGGTGGTTAATTTCCTGATGGAATCCTGTCTTGGAATAAGTATTTGCCGGTTCCTAAGGTCAAGTTTTTCGGCGATCATATCATTCACTCCTTTATATTGATTGTCAAGAGCGGTATGGATCGCATAAATAGCTATATCATTTTTTATAGCTTTAAGAACAGTTCTTTCAACATAATTTTTGCCGTTCAGTTTTTTAAGTCCGGAAAAAATGATAGGATGAAAACTAACAATTAGATTGCAATTTTTGGCAATGGCCTCCTCAACGGTAGCTTCCAGTGTGTCCAGAGTGATTAATGCTCCTTTGACTTCTGCATTAGCATCGCCTACAAGCAGACCAACATTATCAAAATCTTCAGCATATTTGGTAGGAGCGAAATCTTCTATGAGATCGATGACTTCCTTTATGATCATAATTTAATATTTTAGCCTTCGGTTTAAATTCTGTGGAATTAAATTGAAAGTGTTGAATAATGTGACAGTTTCTCTATATTCCAGAATCTCAAAGATAAATATTATAGAAAGCCTTTCATGCCGAATCCAAGAAAATTACTTTTTCCTTTTTCTATTCTATATGATGGAGTGACCCGGCTTCGGAATGGGCTTTATAACAATGGTTTTCTGGAATCCAGCTCATTTGAAGTTCCGGTGATCTGTGTAGGTAACCTTAATGTAGGTGGTACGGGAAAATCTCCAATGGTGGAATATCTTCTACGGTTGCTTCAAAAGGATTATAAGCTTGCTACGCTAAGCAGGGGCTATAAAAGACAGAGCAAAGGTTATCACCTGGTTCAAAAGGAGGATTCTGCATTACAAGTAGGAGATGAGCCCCTTCAGTTCAAGACTAATTTTCCTGATGTTATGGTTGCAGTTGATGCCAACAGGAGGGCAGGAATCAAAAATCTTATGGCTTCTTCACCAGATGTGGTGATTCTCGACGATGCATTTCAACATAGAAAAGTTAAAGCTTCGCATTACATCCTGCTTACCAGTTTTGGAAAACTTTACACTAATGACTTATTATTGCCGGCCGGGAATCTCCGGGAATCAGCAGCTGGAGCCGAAAGGGCCGATTTAATTGTGGTTACAAAATGCCCTTCTGATATTTCAGAAACACAAATGAAGGAAATAGAACGGCAATTAAAGCCTCTAAAGCATCAAAAAGTATTTTTTAGTACCATTAAATATTCGGAAAATGTCTTTTCTGAAACCAAGCGATTCCCGCTCGAAAAATTAAGATCAGAAGAATTCACTCTGGTTACCGGAATTGCCAACCCACAGCCATTAGTAGATTATTTACAGTCCGGAAATTTGAAATTTGAGCACTGGGAATTCCCGGACCATCATATATTTTCAGATGCAGAAATAGCCTCCTTTAAAAAATTAAATACTATCCTCACTACCCAGAAGGATTATATGCGGCTGAAGGAAAAGATAACTTCTGACAAGCTTTTCTACTTACCTATAGAAATTTCAATTCTAAGAGACCAAAAGGAGGAGTTTGATAAGAAAATAAGAGATTTTGCTAATAAAAAATGAGGTGTGGGGACACCTCATTTTTGTTTTGGCTAATTCAAACTATATAAGTATCTGTCTTTATATAATCCTACTAGCCTTATATTCTGCAAAGCATATGCCAAAGCTCTAAACTGCTGTTTCTCTGGCTGCTAAGTGTTTGTTAATTTTATGGAAGAATTCTTCAGTTTTATATGGTTTCGGGATAATATCGTTAAAACCATTTAAAAAGAATTCGTCCAGGTTTTCATCGAGGGTTACTGCGGTAAGCGCAATGATTGGAATCTCATCATTGAATTTTCTAATTTCAATAGTGGCCTCAATTCCACTTATTCCCGGCATGTGGATATCCATTAAAATAAGATCAAAATGGTTCTTCTGAACCTTTTCAACTGCGATACTACCATTATCGGCAACATCACATATAACATCATTTTTTTCCAGGATTTTACGGGTAATCATCTGGTTGATTTTATTGTCTTCCACCACCAGGATCCGTTTGTTCACCATAATATCATTGGTGAGTTTGGACTCATCAATTTTAGGCTTGACCGGAGCTTCCAGAATTTCACTTGCCGGAACCTCAAATTTTAGCTCAAAAGTAAATTTAGAACCTTCACCCAATTCGCTTTCCAGGTCAATTTCACTGTTAAGAAGGCTTAAGAGGTTCTTTACGATAGAAAGGCCTAGTCCTGTGCCTCCAAATTTTCTGTTGATTTGCGTAGAACCCTGTGTGAAGTTTTCGAAGATAGCTTTTTGTTTTTCTTTACTAATACCCTCTCCGTTATCTTTAATTTCAAATTCTAAATAAATATTTTTCTTCTCCAGTCGTTTTTTTCGTACAAATATCCAGATATCACCATCCTCGGTGAATTTTATAGAGTTACCAATGAGGTTGATAAGGATTTGAGATATTTTTAGAGGGTCTCCAATTAATTTCTTCGGAATTTTTTTATCGAAGTCAAAGTGTAGTTTGGTCTTCTTCTCATCTGCCGAATTCTTCAGGGCGATAAGCACATCAGACATTCTTTTTTCAAGATTGAAAGTAGACTCTACGATTTCAACCTTATTCGCTTCAAGCTTGTTAAGGTCTAATATATTATTTATAAGAGACAGTAAATATTCCCCAGAAAACTTTAAAGAATTTAGATGTTCTTTCTGGCTTTCCGTAGGGCTTTCTTCGAGCAATAAATGGGTTAAACCTGTTACAGCGTATAGCGGTGTTCTTAATTCATGAGTAATAGTGGACAAGAATTGTGCTTTGGCCAGGGATGCTTTTTCGGCATTTTCCTTTGCCAGAGTAAGTTCAGAATTTTTCTTCTGTAATAACTCGTTAGCACGAGCTCTTAAGTTGTTGTTTTTGTATAGAGATAAAGTTAGAAGTGAAAGAATAGTGATCAAAGCAACACTAAGAATCGTGGTTAATTTGTTTACTTTTAATGTTCTTTCCTGCTCGGCGTTCTGAATAGTTAATTCGTCTACGGTACTTTTTAAGGCATCCATTCCAAATTTCTCATAGCTTTCACTGGCAAGAGCATCTTTATTCATGTCGAATACCGCTTCCCTTATTTCATTGGCTTTCCGAAGATAATTGAGGGATTCTTCATAATTATTCCGGTTCTCAGCTATAGAACTAAGTAATTCATAGGTATACATTCTCATGCCTATAAAACCACCAGATTTAGCTATTGCGAGTGATCCTTGAGCAGTTTCTTCTGCTTTTTTATAATTCCCTTCAATTATGGCTAAGCGAGCCTCGTAATAATGAAGTCTGGAAAGTTCATATTGGTTTTTACTATCCTTAAGATAGATGTCGGCATTGGCTAATAAGGAAGCGGCAAAATCTTCTTTATCTTTCATGCCCATATAAACAATAGCTTTATTAAGAGCAATAATCCCAAGCTGTTCTTTATCTTTTTCCTGGTCATAATAATCTTCGGCGAGGTCCAGGTATTTTAAAGCTCTATTGTATTCATGCTTTGAATAAAAAAGCTTTCCATACAGGATGTAAGAATAGGCAAGCCCGGCATCATCTCCAATTTCTCTTTGGGTGGAAATGGCCCTTTCAAGCTGAGTTATTCCCTTATCAAATTCGTGTTGAACCTGATACATTCTTGCTAAAATGCTACTCGCTAAAGCTATATATCTTTTATGATCTATTCTTCTTGCAAGTTCGAGAGAATGGTTCAATTGCGCCTGTGCTTTATCAAATTCCATTGTATTAATGGAATTTTCAGCCTGGGAGAGCAGCTCCCCTATTTCCTGAGGACTGGGTTTAGAATTATTAATATCCGGATCTTGAAATCCAAAACTAATAATACAGGAAAAAATTAGTAATAAAGTTACCTTAAAGTTCATCATTTGGGAAAATAGCAAAAGCTTTAATATGGTTAAATATAGCTATTTATCGTTAATGAGTGAAATTAAATCGATAAGACGGCTTGAATAACCAATTTCATTATCATACCATCCTATTAATTTCACAAGTTTTCCTCCGATTACCGAAGTCATTTGGGCATCGAATATACAACTATAACTACTGTTAATAATATCTATGGAAACTATAGGGTCTTCTGTATATTCCAGAATGCCTTTCATAGTTGTTTCAGATGCTTTTTTAAAGATGTGATTAACTTCTTCAATATTAGTCCTTTTTTCAACATTAAGAGTCATATCGGTTAGCGAGCCGTTTGGAACGGGGACGCGAATTCCACATCCTCCAATTACCTCACTCAGGTCGGGAAAAATACTGGTTAAGGCTTTGGCTGCTCCGGTAGTGGTGGGAATAATGGATTGGGCAGCGGCGCGGCTTCTTCTTAGGTCTTTATGCGGTTTGTCGTGTAGGCTTTGGTCTGAAGTATATGAATGTACCGTTGTAATGTAGGCCTGAGTTACTTTAAAATGATCATGAATCACTTTAAGCATTGGAGCGGCATTGTTAGTAGTGCAAGAGGCATTCGAAATAATTTTTTCTGAACCGTCCAGTATATGCTCATTTACACCAAGCACCACCATTTTAATATTCTCATCCTGAGGCGGAACCGATAATATTACTTTTTTTACTCCTTCCTTAAGATGCCCTTTTAAAGTTTCTTCGGTTTTGAACTGTCCTGAAGCTTCGATTACGCAATCTACCTTGAAATCATTCCACGGAATTTCCGCAGGAGTTGCGAAATTTAAAAGAGGTAATTTTTGTTGATCAACGATTATTGAAGAATCCTCTGAGCTCACCTGAGCCTGAAATTTTCCATGGATACTATCATATTTCAGAAGGTGAGAAAGACTTTTAGCGTCATGGATGTCATTTATCGCAACCACCTTTATCGAAGGATGCTGATGGAGACATCGAAAGAGATTTCTGCCAATTCTGCCAAAACCATTAATGGCAATATTAATAGTCGCGGCCATTCTAAGTATTAATTTATATGTTTTTGAGCTTTGTAAGAAGATCTTACAAGCGCACTGCTTTCTACATGTCTAAATCCAAGATCAAGACCTATTTCTTCGTATTTTTTAAATTGATCTGGTGTGATAAATTGTTTTACAGGAAGGTGTTTCTTGCTCGGTTGTAAATATTGGCCAATAGTCACGACATCTACACCAGCTTCGCGAAGATCGTGAAGAGTTTGTATCACTTCAGCTTCTTCTTCTCCAAGACCTAACATAATTCCAGATTTGGTTCGGTTAATGCCGCTGTCCTTAAGATATTTTAGAACAGCCAGGCTACGATCATATTTCGCCTGAATACGCACTTCTCGTGTAAGCCTTTTTACAGTTTCCATATTATGAGAAACTACTTCTGGCATTACTTCTACAATTCTGTCAATATTTCTTTCATTTCCCTGAAAGTCGGGAATAAGAGTTTCCAGAGTGGTTTCCGGATTCATTCTTCTTATAGCCTTTACGGTTTCAGCCCAAATAATAGACCCCATATCTTTAAGGTCATCTCTGTCTACGCTAGTTACAACCGCATGTTTGATCTTCATGATTCTGATAGATCTTGCAACTTTTTCGGGTTCATCCCAGTCAACCGTATCCGGTCTGCCGGTTTTTACTCCACAAAATCCACAGGAACGTGTACAAACATTTCCAAGAATCATGAAAGTGGCAGTTCCTTCACTCCAGCACTCTCCCATATTGGGACAGCTTCCGGAAGTACATATTGTGTGAAGGTCATATTTATCAACAAGACTTCTTAATTCTGTATATTTTTTTCCGGTAGGGAGTTTTACTCGAAGCCATTTAGGTTTTGGCTGTCTTTCAGTCTTTGGTTTTACGGGCGCAACGTCTGTATTCATAGCAAAAATCTGTGATTCAAAGATACAATAATAAGCTGAACTGCATAAATTAGACAGCTTAGCTTTCAATTCCTTACTCAGGAATTTCTGGTAGAAATAATTTCGGCAAGTAGTTTCTTGGCTCTAAGTAATTTAACCTTGACATTATTCATTGGTTCATCCAGGGTTTTAGCGATCTCTTTATATGATTTTTCCTGAAAAAACCTCAAATTAATCACTTCCTGATAATGAGGCTTCAATTGTTTAATATCGGCAAGCAATTGTTCCAGATGTTGCTCTTTAATAAGCTTATCTTCAATTGAAGGAGTTTCATCGGCAATATGATAAACCCTTTCTTCGTCCTGCATGTTAGTTTTAGACCTGATAGAAGCGCTTTTTTTTCTAATTTGATCCACATGAATATTCTTGGAAATAGCTATAAGCCATGTGCTGAAAGAGTAATTTTCATTAAAAGTATCAATCTTATTAAAGGCTCTGGAAAAAGTCTGGATGGTGATATCTTCAGCTTCATACTCATTCCGGGTTTTTTTAAGCTGAAAACCATAAACATCGTTCCAAAAATTGTCAAGCAGATAGTTGAAAGCAGATTGGCTTCCTTCTTTGGCCTCATTGATCTTCTGAAGAAGTTGATCAGGATTTATTTCCAATGCCGGGGTTTTGAAAAAATATTATTAATAAAGATAGCCAATTGAATCAACAATAAAAACAAATCGAAAAAAGGAAATAGCCAGACTACATCAGATTCATTTAGTTTTCGTGCAGATTTAAAATAAACTATGGATTCAATTACTAATTTAAATCCAAGGATTCCCAATATAGTCTTTGGATACGTCTGTAAAATCAGGAGAACCATAAATAATATCCAGAATATTAATCTGAAAGAATAAAAAGCTCCCAGCAGGAATTTATGTTTTGATTTGTAATGTCCTGCCACCGAGACATGTCTTCTTTTTTGGTGAAACCAATCTTTAAAAGTGGTTTTGGGAACACTTCTCGTAATGGCTTCCGGACTAAAACAAATTGTTGTATTCTGGCCATTTGCGGCTTCATTTACGAATAGATCATCGTCTCCCGATCTTAGGTGAAGATGGCTCGCAAATCCTTTTTGTTCATAAAACTGGGTTGAGGTGTAGGCAAGATTTCTCCCTACGCCCATATACGGTGAGCCCAGCCTGGCATATGAAAAATACTGAATAGCCGTGAGCAGTGTTTCAAAACGGATTAGCTTATTTAAAAGAGAACCGGTATGTTTAAAATATCCTCCATATCCTAAAATTATGGAAACGCCGGGTTGATAATTGCCAGCCATTTCTCTTATCCAGTTTTTGGATTGTGGAGCACAATCTGCATCGGTAAATAAAAGATGTTTGTGTCTGGCCTTTTTGATGCCAAGGGTGAGGGAATATTTCTTGTTGGCCCAGAAAGCCTCATTATTCTGCACATCCACACATACTATTCGGGGATCGATATTTTGGAATTCTTCAATCACATCCAGAGTATCGTCGGCAGAAGCATCATTAATAACAATAACTTCAAAGTGGGGATAATCCTGTTCAAGAATAGAGGGTAGAAAGTTCCTGAGGTTCTCGGCCTCGTTTTTAGCGCATATAATTACAGATATAGGTACTTCAGGATGAAGATGGTTTTTTCTTCCTGCAGTAGCGAAAGAAAAAAACGAAAAAAAATATAGGAAATTAATAAGAGTGACGAGAATGAAAATTCCCAGTAGAATTGTTCCCATTCAGTTTAACTGGTCTTAGGTTTTTCGGAACAATCTCTGGTTTCATCGGGCATTTTCCCACAATAACTGCAGGGTTCTCCAGACTCATTTAAAAAAGGACTTTGGCTTGCGCAGGTTCCGGCAAACTTACCGTCTTTTTTACCCCATATTTTAATGGCTATTCCGGCAAATGCCAGTGCAAGTAAAACGATACTTATAAGTAATAATTTCATTTTCTATAAATTCTAATACAAAAATAACAATAAATAGGTCCTCATAAAAATAGGACGGGTTATTAGTATAATCTTTACACTCTTTAACTAAAATTTAGTTTTAGTTAGCCATGTAAATACCTTTATATCAATAACTTGAATTTTGTTAAAATTAGAAAAATTATGAAAACGAAAATGTTATTAATAATGTTTGCTCTTGCGACAGGCATTTTTATCTCCTGTAACGATAATAAGAAGAATGAACAGGAAGAAAATGCTCAAAAGGAGCAAATGGAAGCAGAAAGACAGGCCGAATTACAGGCTGAAAAGCAAAAAATGGAAATGGAATCCAACAGTATTGCAGCCAAAGCAATGGAGACTGATAGTCTAAGTACTTTGGTAAGCGCTCTGCAAACTGCAGAAATGGCTGATTTATTGAAAGAAAGCGAAGGGCCATATACTGTATTTGCACCAAATAATTCGGCTTTTAGTGAGGTAGACGAGGCAACTCTGGATACATTAATGAAACCTGAAAATCAGCAAAAATTAGGAGATCTTTTACAATATCATGTGGTAGAAGATGAAATAACTTCCCAGGAACTTATTAATCTAATCAATGAAAATGAGGGCGAATATACAATAAGCACCATGGCGGGAGCTAAATTAACTGCTAAGATTGATGGAGAAAATGTTGTCTTGACAGATGAAGCCGGAAATACGGCAACAATTGTGCAACCGGATATTGATGCATCTAATGGTGTTGTGCATATTATCGATGCCGTGGTGATGAGAAAATCGGCCTAAAAGTTCAGAATATATTGAGATAAAAAAGGAGAATAAGTAAAGTTATTCTCCTTTTTTATATGATGTTTACTTCCGGTTCCAGTTCAATCCCGAATTTCTTTTGAACCATATCCTGCACCTTCCGGGCAAGGTGAAGAATTTCTTCACCTGATGCCTTCCCATAGTTCACTAATACCAGAGCCTGGTTTTTATGTATGCCGGCATCTCCGTCGCGATAACCTTTAAGGCCGGTTTTGTCAATTAGCCAGCCTGCCGGGATTTTCACATTTTTAGTTGAAACAGGATAAGATGGGATTTCCGGAAACTCTGATTTTAATTTTTCAAAAAGTTCTATAGGAACGATCGGGTTTTTAAAAAAGCTACCGCTGTTTCCAATCTTTTTTGGATCTGGTAATTTAGATTGTCGAATAGCGATCACGGCTTGTGAAATATCGTTTATTCCAGGATCTGAAATTCCCTTTTTTTCAAGCTCGGCATTAATAGCGCCGTATTCTGTTTTAAGCTGATGATTCTTTTTTGTTAGTTTAAAATCAACAGCTGTAATAATATATTGATTCCTAAGCTGATTCTTAAAGATTGAATTCCTGTAGTCAAATTCGCAGTCCTGCCAATTGAATTCCCTTTCTTCCAGAGTTTGAATATTCAGGGCATGGCAGTTTATAAAATTGTCTTTAAGCTCCACTCCATAAGCCCCAATATTCTGAATGGGTGCAGTTCCAACATTGCCGGGGATAAGAGAAAGATTTTCAAGACCTCCGAAGTTTTGTTGCAAGGTCCAGAGTACAAATTCATGCCAGTTTTCACCAGCAGCCGCTCTTACAATAGCCTCATTATCATCTTCTGAAATAACTTCTTTTCCCTTGATCCCAATATGGATCACGGTCTTTTGAATGTCTCCGGTAAGAAGCATGTTGCTTCCTCCGCCAAGAATGAACAATTCAGCAGCATATGTTTTTCGCAGAATATTTCTTAAATCCTCAATATTTTCAATTGAAATAAATCTTTTGGCTTTTACGTCGATTCCAAAAGTATTATAATTTTTGAGGGAAAAATTCCGCAGTATGCGCATTAATTCTGACTGTTATATTGCTTTAAAGCTTTTTCAAGGATTTCCAGAGAGCGTTCCAGGTCCTCTTTTTTAAGAACATAAGCGATTCTCACCTGGTTCATTCCTGTATTAGGTGTTGAATAGAAACCTGCAGCAGGAGCAACCATTATAGTCTCATTGTTATCTTCAAAACTTTCAAGAAGCCATTTGGCGAAATCATCGGTATTCTCTACAGGAAGTTCTGCAATACAATAAAATGCCCCTCTGGGCTTTGCCACTTTTACACCCTCGATTTTCTGAAGACCTTCTACGAGTAAATTTCTTCTAAAGGTATACTGTTCTATCACATCATCGAAATACTCCTGGGGAGTATCTAAGGCAGCTTCACTGGCGATCTGGGCAAAACTTGGAGGACTAAGCCTCGCCTGGGCAAATTTCATGGCTGTGGCCATTAATTCTTTATTTTTTGACACAATACATCCAATTCTGGCTCCACACATGCTGTATCTCTTGGAAACCGAGTCTACCATGATGGCATTTTCTGAAAGTTCCGGGATGCTCATAATTGAGTGATGTTGAGCTCCTTCGTAGGCAAACTCCCTGTAAACTTCATCTGAAACAATAAAAAGATCATGCTTTAAAGCCAGGTCTGCCAATTGCTTTATTTCATCTTTTGTGTAAAGATATCCCGTTGGATTACCAGGATTGCAAATAAGTATAGCCTTGGTTTTATTAGTGATCAGTTTTTCAAATTCTGCAATAGGAGGTAAGGCAAAATTAGTGTCTATGGTTGATTCAATAGGTTTGATAGTAACCCCTGAAGCGATCGCGAATCCATTGTAATTAGCATAGAACGGCTCCGGGATAATGACTTCATCACCTGGATCGGTAATACTACCCATAGCGAAGAGAAGTGCTTCTGATCCACCAGTAGTGATAATAATATCCTCTTTTTCTACAGGAATACTGGATTTTTTATAATAATTGGCGAGCTTTTCACGGTAAGTCTCGAACCCTGCCGAATGGCTATATGAGAGCACCTCGATGTTGTGATTTTTAACAGCATTAAGGGCTACTTCGGGAGTTTTTATATCAGGTTGCCCGATATTTAACTGGTATATTTTCTTTCCCTTTCTAATTGCGGCTTCAGCAAAAGGAACTAATTTTCTTATTGGAGATTCAGGCATTTCCTGCCCTTTGTGGGATATCTTAGGCATAGAGTTTTATTTGTGGATTGCAAAATTGCAAAATTAATGCATTAAACAATAAAAATAACAAAGTAATTATCCTTGATTTTTTGTAATTTAATGTGTGTTTCATCAATCAAAATTATCAATATCATTAATCCTTTTATCAATTTTATTTTTTTCTCCTCTCTTTTCTCAAGATCAATTTCATATTGAAAATAGTAAGGGAAGATATACACAGAAATTTAAATTGATTAATGATCTCGTAATTCTTCCCGTAGAGATTAACGGGAGGGAATTGTCTTTTCTGCTTGATACAGGTGTAAATTCTACTATTCTTTTCAGCCTAAGTGAGGAAGACACCACTGTTATAAATAATCCGGTTACGGTTTACCTGAAAGGTCTTGGTGGCGGCAAGCCATTAAGAGGTTTACAGTCCAGTCATAACCTGTTAAAAATAGGAGATATCGTGGCAAAAGATCACAGTCTTTATATTATTCCAGGGGATGTAGTGGGAATATCCAACCGTTTAGGTGTGGAAGTAAATGGTATACTGGGATATGATTTTTTTAAAGATTTTATCGTGGAATTCAATTATAAGCGCAAAAAGATGAAGGTTTACGAACCTGAGGCCTATGAATATAAAAAATGCAGGGAATGCGTAGATCTTCCACTTTACTTTTATAAAGGTAAACCCTATGTGGATGCTGAAATTTCAGAAAAAGGGAAGACTCCCAAAAATGTTCGTTTGTTGATCGATAGTGGTTCAGGTGATGCACTTTGGTTATTTAAGAATACAGAGAAAGATATCACCCTTCCTGAAAAATCCTTTGAAGATTTCCTGGGATTTGGAATAACTGGTAGTGTATATGGCGATCGTTCCCGTATTAAGGCCTTGTCTATGGGGAAATTTGATCTCAGGGAGATTACTGTTAGTTTTCCGGATAGCTTATATCTTCAGGATATTAATGCTTTTGAAGAACGAGATGGAAGTATTGGATCTCAGGTACTAAGAAGGTTTCACTCAGTTTTTGATTATGAAAAAAAGATGTTGCGATTAAAGCCAAACAGCGATTTTAAAGATCCCTTTGAATATAATATGAGTGGAATTGTAGTGGAACACAACGGTTATAATATAGTTAAGAACGCTAAATCTAAACCGGTTTTCAATGTTGATTCAAATAATGGGGATGAAGGAACCCGGGTTTATAAAAGCACCTTGCAAATCGTTTATTCATTGGAGCCAAGTTATGAAATTGCAGAAATCAGGCCTAATTCTCCTGCCGAAGAATCTGGTTTAATGATAGGCGATGAGATTGTTAGGCTCAATGGACGGCCTGTTTACAGATATAACCTAGAGAAAATTTTGCAGATTTTTTCTTCAAAAGAAGGTAGAAGGATTAAACTTAGCATTTTAAGAAGCGGCGTTCCCATGGAAATTGAGTTCAGGCTGGAAAGAATTTTATAAAAAAAAGCCTTCCATTTGGAAGGCTTTCAATATTTTAAATAAATAGCGTCTAGCTTTCAGATTCTCCCAGAACTGTGCCTTTAATCTTTAAGGCTTTCACTGGTTCATCAGCGTTAGAATATACTGTAACGGTTTTACGTATGGGTCCAACACGGCTGGTATCATATTTCACCTCAATCTTTCCTGTTTCGCCAGGCATAATAGGCTCTTCAGGTTTCTTAGGAACCGTACATCCACAGCTTGACTTCACATCTTCAATAACCAATGGTGCAGTCCCGGTATTTGTAAATTCAAATACTCTTACACCGTCACTACCTTTTTTTATTTCGCCATAGTCGATTGTTTCAGACTTAAATTCAATTTTCGCTGCTTTCTGAGCCTGTGCGACTGCGATTCCAGCAAAAACAAATATGGCAATTGCAATTAGTTTTTTCATAATTTAAATTTTAAGAGGAAAAGTAAAGATAACAGTAAATGATTCATTTCTCAAAAATTTTAATCATTTCATCAGCTTTCATAATCCTGCATTAATAATTACTTTTGCCATTATTCAAAAATCAGACCAAGAAATGGCAATTCCTGCACACTATAATGCAAAAGAAGTAGAAGACAAGTGGTACGACTACTGGATGAAAAATAATTATTTCCATTCAGAAGTTGATGAAAGAGAGCCTTATACCATTGTGATACCTCCGCCAAACGTTACAGGTGTCTTGCATATGGGACATATGCTTAACAACACCATTCAGGATGTTTTGGTAAGAAGGGCCAGACTTAAAGGTTTGAATGCCTGCTGGGTGCCTGGGACAGATCACGCGTCTATCGCTACCGAGGCTAAAGTAGTTGCAAAACTAAAGGCTGAAGGCATTGAGAAAAATGATCTCAGTCGTGAGGAATTTCTACAACATGCGTGGGACTGGACTCATAAGCATGGCGGGATTATCCTGCAGCAATTGAAAAAGCTGGGAGCCTCCTGTGACTGGGAGCGCACTAAGTTTACCATGGATGAAGATATGTCTTCATCAGTAATCAAAGTTTTTGTTGATTTATATGAAAAGGGACTCATTTATCGTGGTTATCGCATGGTGAACTGGGATCCACAGGCAAAAACAACCCTGTCTGACGAAGAAGTGAATTACGAAGAGCGAAACGGTAAACTTTATTATTTAAAATATAAAGTAGACGGCACCAATGATTATTTAACCATTGCTACCACAAGGCCGGAAACCATTCTGGGAGATACTGCGATTTGTATTAACCCAAATGATGAGAGATTTGCTCATTTAAAAGGGAAAAAGGCAATTGTACCAATATGTAACAGAACGATTCCTATTATTGAAGATGACTATGTAGATATGGAGTTTGGGACAGGATGTTTGAAGGTAACCCCCGCTCATGATGAAAATGATAAGAATCTTGGTGATAAGCATAATCTTGAGGTAATTGATATTTTTAATGACGATGCCACCTTAAACCATTACGGACTGCATTATGAAGGAAAAGATCGCTTTGTAGTTCGCGCAGAAATTGTTGAAGAACTCGAATTATCAGGATTTCTTGATAAAGTTGAAGAATATGTAAATAAAGTAGGAACCAGTGAGCGTACAGGAGCGGTTATAGAACCAAAACTAAGTGATCAATGGTTTCTGAAAATGAAAGAAATGGCTCAGCCTGCCCTGGATGCGGTGATTGGGCATGATATTAATTTAGTGCCTGAAAAATTCATAAATACATACAGGCACTGGATGGAGAACGTTCGTGACTGGAATATTTCCCGTCAACTTTTATGGGGGCATCAAATTCCTGCATATTTCTACGGAACTGGCAAAAATGATTTTGTAGTTGCTGAAACAGCAGGTGAAGCACTTGAAAAAGCCCGGAAAGTAACTAGGAATTCAGATTTGAAGGCTTCAGATCTTACTCAGGACAAAGACGCGCTTGATACATGGTTTTCATCCTGGTTGTGGCCAATGAGCGTTTTTAATGGAATTCTTGAGCCTGAAAATGAAGAAATAAAATATTACTATCCAACAAATGATTTGGTAACCGCACCGGAAATCTTATTCTTCTGGGTGGCCAGAATGATTATGGCTGGATATGAGTATCGTGGTGAAAGGCCTTTTAAGAATGTTTATTTAACAGGTATTGTAAGAGATAAGCAGCGACGAAAGATGTCTAAATCTCTCGGTAATTCACCAGATCCCCTGGCTTTAATAGATCAGTACGGTGCTGATGGCGTTAGGGTAGGGATGCTATTGAGTTCCCCTGCCGGTAATGATTTAATGTTTGATGAAGATCTTTGTAAACAGGGAAGTGGCTTTTCAAATAAAATATGGAATGCTTTCCGGTTGGTCCAGGGGTGGGATATTTCAGAAGATATTGAGCAGCCGGAAACAGCCAAAATGGCAATCGACTGGTATAGATCTAAATTTCAGAAGACAATAAGGGAAATAGAAGATCATTATTCAAAATATAGAATAAGTGATGCTTTAATGTCTACCTATAAATTAATTTGGGATGATTACTGTAGCTGGTTCCTGGAAATGGTAAAACCTGCTTACGGTGAACCAATGGATTCAAAAACCTACCAGGAGATCATTTCCATTTTAGAAGATAACCTGAAAATATTACATCCGTTTATGCCTTTTGTGACTGAAGAAATCTGGCAGGAGATCACAGATCGAACCCCCGAAGAGGCTTTGATCGTTGCAAAGTGGCCGGAAGAGAGGAATTTTGATGAAACCATTATAAAGGAATTTTCTCATGCCGCTGAAGTTATTGCCGGAGTGAGAAAGATTAGAAAGGATAAAAATATTTCTTTCAAAAATGAGATAGACCTTAGTGTTTTGAATAATGAAAATACTTCAAAAACCTTCGATACCGTAATTTCCAAAATGGGAAATATTTCCCAGTTTGAATATGTTAATGGATCGGTGGACGGAGCTCTTTCTTTCAGAGTGCGGTCGAATGAATATTTTATTCCCGTTGCCGGGGCAGTGGATGTGGAGGCCGAAAAGAAAAAGATAAAGGAAGAACTAGCCTATACCGAAGGTTTTCTGAAGTCTGTAGAAAAGAAACTTTCTAATGAAAGATTTGTAAATAATGCGCCGGAAAAAGTGGTAGCTATTGAAAAATCTAAAAAAGCTGATGCAGAAGCCAGAATCGAGGCATTAAAAGCAAGTCTGAAAAATCTCAATTAATTTTTTGGATCTTAATTAAAAAAAGAGGACTTAAAATGGCCTCTTTTTTATTCCGGAATTTCTCCAATATGTCGTTCTACGAGTTCAATATATCTTTCCTGTGCTTCCTGCTTGTCGAGATCTTTCACCTGTACCAGGGCATTTATCTTAAAAGCCCCTCTCAGGTCACCCTGATGGGTAGGAGGGATATAGAACCCATTCTTTTCGGTAGCTCTTTTATAGAGTGCATAAAAATGAAGCAAAACATCAGGAGGGAATTGCTGGGTGGTACTACTTGCCATTTCATAGGCCTTTAGAAACCTGGTATTATTTTCTTCTGCCATCACGTGTTTCAGGAAGGAATATTAGCAATTACGCTTATTCCTCCTTTGACTTTTTGATTAATTTCCACATTTACCTGCGTTCCCACAGGTACAAATACATCTACGCGGCTTCCAAATTTTATGAAGCCACTGTCACTTCCCTGAATAACTTCAGTCCCCACATCAGCATAATTTACAATACGTTTGGCCATCGCACCGGCAATTTGTCGATACATGATTTCTCCTGCCGAATCGTTTTCTACTACCACGGTAGTTCTTTCATTTTCTTCACTGGATTTAGGGTGCCATGCAACCAGAAATTTCCCAGGATGATATTTACTAAATTTAACCTTCCCGCCAATTGGATGTCTTGTAACATGCACATTGATTGGGGACATAAAAATAGATATCTGTATTCTGTTATCTTTAAAATATTCTTTTTCGTATACTTCTTCAATAGCTACCACTTTGCCATCTACAGGTGCGATAATATGTTTGTTGTTCTGAGTGGTAGATCTTTTAGGATTTCTGAAAAACTGCAGTATTAAAATAAAAAGAACTACAGAAGCTGCTAAAACAGCGAATCTCACCCAGTATATATTTATTAAACTGTAAGAAACAATATTTATTGCAATCAGGATGATTGCAGTAATGGTCATTATTTTATATCCTTCTTTATGAAACATGGTTTAATAAATATAAATAAGCGTAAACAAAAGGGCTTGCAAAGATAATACTATCAAGTCTATCAAATAATCCGCCGTGCCCCGGCATGAGTTTTCCACTGTCCTTAACGCCGGCCTGGCGTTTGAATTTTGATTGAATTAAATCCCCAAGGGTACCAAAAATACTCAAAATCACAGCCAATCCCAACCAAATAGGAAGTGTTAGAAAATTAGAGTAGTACCAAATGACTGCACTCATGATGAGGGAAAATATAAATCCACCCAGAAAACCTTCAATGGTCTTATTAGGAGATATTTTTTCATATAATTTCCTTTTGCCAAAATTCTTACCAATAAGAAAAGCAAAAGTGTCATTAGTCCAAATAAGCATAAAAATTCCTATTACCAGCCTCGGTATAAAGACTCCTTCAATAGTAGGGATAAGCGTAAGGAATATGGTGGAAGAGATGAGATAGAAAATAATAATAATGTATTTTTTCTTCTCAAATACGGGTATTTTTTTTACTATAATAAGATCCTTCACCAGGAAAAGATTTACAAAAATCGTAATGAAAAGAAGTAAAACGGTCGCATCCTGATTAAATTTCAAAAAGCTGAACAGGTAAAATAAAATTACCTGTAATGCATAGAGCGCATAACTTTTTAAACGAAGTAATTTCTGCATTTCTATTAAGCAAACGAGACTTAAAAGGTAGAATAACAGAATAAATATTAGTTCTGAGGAAAGTATTGAAGCAACCAAAATGGATGTATACAACAATCCTGATACAGCACGAATTATGGTTTCCCTCATAAATTACAGATCTTCCAGAAGCAGCAAATATAAGTTTTTTGTACTACTTCCATAACTCATAAAATCACCCTCTTTTTGAGTTTCAAAATTTTTAATAGTGGTAATATTTGAAGGGATTTGCTGTTTGTTCTTGAATTTAATTCCTCGAAGGCCTTCTCCTATAGTGTCAATTAGCTGGCTTGTAGAGGATAGGATAATAAAATTTGCAGGTAGATCGTGAAGCTTGCGTTCCTTAATCTGGTTAGAAGAAATAAGAATAGAACCATCATTGGCCACCAGAAATTCGCAAGTTGAAAGAAAAAATTCTGCACTGGCAGATTTGTTGAAATCTAAATTAAAACCTTTGAATTTCTCTTTAAGACTGGGATCGAAACAACAGCATTCCTTTTCATACCAGTCATTTTCCATTAAAATATTATCAAAAGCTTCCTGGATTTCAGAATTATCTACACAGTAAAGAAACTTACCGCCATTATTTTTAAAATTAAGCATGAACCGCTCGTCGGTAGGTAATTTAACCTCCGGCATATATTTTCCTCTCTCAGCGTTTTCAGGGATATCCTGATCCTGGTCTGATTTGGACTTAGGATTGAGGAATCTCTTGAATAGATTCATAGAGTTTTGGGTATAGTTCGTACTCTCATTTTACCAAAGTTAAAAAATCTGAAATTAACCGTTGTTTAATTTCAGATTTTTTAATTTGATTTTCTGCACTATTTATTAACCGAATCGTTCTCGGTTAATTCTTCTTCTCCATCGGTACTTTTATCCTCTGAAGGCTTTACTTCCTGACCGTTTGCAGTTTTTTTCTTTTCTTCTGCAAGGGTGTTTTTTTCCTTAACCGGTTTTCCTTCTTCTTTTTCCTTGTCAAAAGGACGTTTTCCGAAGATTTTTTCCAGGTCATCTTTAAAAATCACCTCTTTGTCCAGCAGAATTCCTGCGAGTTGAGAAAGCTTGTCTTTATTATGCTCTAGAAGGTCTAAAGCACGTTTGTATTGATCCTCAATAAGATTTGAAATTTCCTTATCAATGAGCTCCGACGTTTTTTCACTATATGGTTTGGTGAAGTTTTATTCACTCTGGCCTGAAGAGTCGTAATAGGTAAGATTACCTACCTTTTCATTTAGACCATATATAGTAACCATTGCTCTGGC
>JAGXII010000224.1 GCA_024635735.1 Christiangramia sp.
AGACAGGTGTTCCGGTTTTATCGGTACATATAACCCCTACTTCGCCAAGAGTTTCTACAGATTCTAAATTTTTAATGATCACATTTTTCTTTGACAGGCGCAACATTCCCCGGGCTAGAGCAATAGTTGTCACAACCGGCAGTCCTTCCGGAATTGCGGCCACGGCAAGCGCTATCCCGGTTTTGATCATTAGAACTAAATCCTTCCCCTGCAGAAAACCACTTACAGTGGAAAATAATGCTAGAATAAGGCTCAGCCAGATCAATTTACGGCTTAGTTTACTAAGTTTTTTTTCGAGCGGGGTACGATGCTTTTCTGCTTCACTGGAAAGTCTTGAAATTTCACCAATTTTAGTGTGATTTCCGGTAGCGGTTACGATGGCTTTACCATTTCCGCGACTTACCACTGTTCCGCTAAATACCATATTCTTTTGATCCGGCAAGGAGGCAGTTTCTTCAAGCTCATTAATCACCTTTTCAACCTGCTGACTTTCACCCGTAAGTGCCGATTCCTTGGTCGCCAGACTATTCGAGAGTATGAGCCTTCCGTCTGCCGGAACGACATCTCCCGCTTCGAACAGAATAACATCGCCCGGAACCAGGAATTCAGCTTCAATCTTTTGTGCCTTGGAATCGCGCAATACTCTTGCAATGGAGGGCGTAAGTTTCTGAAGTGCTTCAACCGACCGGATGGCCTGCAGCTCCATAGAAAATCCAATCACCGTGGTTATCAGGATTACAAACAAAACCGCTAATCCTTCCAGCCATTTCTGATAGATGAATGCCAGTATCATTGCACCCGTAAGGATATAAATAACAGGATCTAGAAATTGACTGATATATATTAATACAACGCTTCTTTTTTTCTTTTTATCAAGTAGATTTTTGCCAAAAACCGATTGCCTGCGGACTGCCTCCTCATTCGATAGGCCTGTATCGGGAGAAGTATCCAGAGATTTAGCGACTTCATCAACCGATGATTTATGAGGAGCTGTCTTTAGTGCAATTTTCATGATACATGCTTATTTTCCGAATGCTCCAGTTGATAATATTTATGCTCTGAGCTCTACCTTTAAATTTCTAGGTTCCGGCATCATTTCTTTCCATGCCTTTTATCACATTGATATTAATCCGGTAAACGATTAATTCATTTGACGTTTCTATTTTACTTGAGAATTCCTGTAAATAGTCAAGATTTTTATTTTCCTTTTGCGACACATTCCTTTTAACGCCTTCTGAAAAGATATGAAGCATATTCTTTGCGTCACTCCCACTCATTTCCTGAAACGTGCCAAGTACCATAACCGATTTCCAATTCTGTAAGCTTACTATTTCATCGGCCTGTAAAGAGACATTCGGGCTTTTGCGCATACCGCGAATTTTATGACCTTCTCCGGAATAACTAATGATCACTTTTTGTTGGTCATCAAAATAAAAGGTGATAGGAACTATCTCCGGCTTACCGTTGAGTAGATATCCCAGACGACCAATATAATTATGCCTCAGGATACTTAAACATTCATCTTTAGCTAAAGCTTTCATAATTATAATATTATAAATCTATCAAAAATTTAATTGCATTAAAAGGAATGAAAGTTATTACGGGCAGGTTGTTTTTACCATGACAATTATCATGGTTTCCTAAGAATCATGGTTTCTCTCAATGATGGAGATAATATAGTTCTGAAAAACCACCATTCGAAAGTAACTTGAAAATACAAATCATTTCTCAAATAAAAGATTACCAGGGATGATATTTATCATTTAAAAAGATTAGAATAGGTATTAATTTAATGTTATAAATGATTGTATACCATACGATTCTCTAAAATAGATTAGCGATGAAAAAAATTCTTCTACCTACAGATTTCTCTGAAAACTCTTTAAATGCAATTCGGTATGCTATAAATCTTTATAAGGAAAAGGAGTGTAAATTTTATGTGCTGCACACCTACCTGCCGGTAATTTATGACCCTCAACTTTTTATACTCGAACAGGCCGATTACATGCTTGAAGAGGTTTACAAAAAAAATGCGGAAAGTAAACTGGAAAAGCTTATCAGAAAAGTAGAAAAAATCGCCGGTAAAAATCACAGCTTTGAGAAACTTACCAGTTTTAATATGCTTATCCCCGCTATGGAGGAAATCATATCCAACAAAGGAATCTATATGGCTGTAATGGGAACCCAGGGGGCTACAGGTGCCATGGATATTTTATGGGGAAGCAATACAGTTCATGCTCTTAAAAACATTCGATGCCCGCTAATTATAGTACCTCAAAACTATACTTTTAAAAAACCTACCCATATCTTACTGCCTTCTGATTTTCATTTCAATTATCCGCTCGAGATTTTGAAAATTGTCAAGGAAATTTGTTCAACTTACCAATCAAAAATTCACGTACTACATGTTTTAATGGATAATCATGTAGATCATGAAGTGGCAAATAGCAAAAAATTACTTACCCATGAACTCCAGGATTGCAAACATGAGTTTTATACCAAAGAAGGCCTAAGTCTGGTAAAAGCTATTCTTGAATTTGAAGAGAACTTTGATATAGATTTACTTATAATGGTAAATAATAAACATTCTTTTTTCAGGAATTTGCTATTTACTTCTCCGGTTAGTAAAATTGGTTTCCGGACTGAAAATCCATTTTTAATTTTACCTACCGGACATAAATCCTAGATTTTATTAGAGTAGCATTCCTCCATCAACCACAGCGGTAGTGCCGGTGACATAAGCGCTGTCATCTGAAGCAAAATAAAGCACCTGTCTTGCGATATCTTCATTTTCAGCATAACGGTGAAATGGGATCTGTTCTTCAAATCCTTTTTGAACAGAATCAGGATCATCAGGAGCAATCCCTTTCTCGATAGACCTCATCATCCTGTTATTTACGGGACCGGGATGTACAGAATTTACCCTGATTTTACGATCGGCACTCTCAAGAGCCACTGTCCTCATTATACCTATCACTGCATGTTTAGATGCCACATAAGGGCCAAGGCCTGCAAATCCTTTCAAACCGGCTACTGAGGAAGTAAGAATCACACTGCCATTTTCAGCCATTAGAGGAATTACGTATTTGCAACCATACCATACTCCCTTTAAATTAATATCAAGAAGATTATCAAAAACATCATCGGGGTAATCATAAAAAGGAGATGCCGCGCCTTCAATTCCTGCATTATTGAAAAAAATATCAATTCCGCCAAGACTTTTAACGGCAGCCTCGGCATATTTATGGATCTCCTCTTTTTTTGCTATATCTGCCACGAAAATATCCACCTCACCTGATTTAAAACCGGAAGCGATCTTTTTCAATCCTGCTTCGTTGCGATCTACCATCATGACTTTAGCTCCCTCCTTAACGAAAAGTTCAACAGTAGCTTTTCCAATTCCCCCGGCAGCTCCTGTTATCACAGCTCGCTTGCCCTTTAATCTTCCTTCCATATTGTTGTAAATTTTAAGTAACCTGCTAAAGTTAAATCATATGTTCCTATGCTAAAATGATCTTTATCACTTTAAGCATATTATAATCAATGACTTATCTTATTGCTAACAAACAAAATTTTCTTAGTCCGGGGATTTGTTTGTTATAAAATCTTTTCCATAGAGTGACCTTATCTAAAGCAAATTGTAGTATTCGCTCCTCATGAAGAATGTTTAACATCGAGGGTAGCTTTTCAGTTGAGCATAAAAAAGGGGGGATTATTCTGCCCCTACCAATAATCATGAAATTTTGACTTTTTTTGCTTTACTCAAAGCACGATTCTTTTTAACTAACTCAATTCTCAACATTCCATCTTCGTAATGTGCTTTAATATCCTTGTCGGTATCAACATTATCCGGAATGGAAATAGTTCTTGAAAAAGCATAATAGTTAAATTCCCTGGAAATATAATTATCCTCCTTTTGTTCCTTTTTCGCCTCTTTTTTAGTCGAAATGATTAAAAGATTGTTGTTCAATTCTATTTCAAAATGGTCTTTGGTCAATCCGGGGGCTGCCAATTCGATTTCATAATGCTTTTTTTCCTCCCTGATATTGATGGGTGGCAAATCTACCTCGGGTCCAAAAATATTGAAGAGTTTGTCTAGATTCATCAATTTACGATTGGAATCCCAGAAATTATAAAAAGGATCCTGAGGTAAAAGTCCCCCGGCAGGACGTTTGGGAATTAATTTTAATGTTGACATAACTTTTAGATTAATAAATAACTTTAGTCTAAAGTAAAATCGAGAAGCAATGCATTCAATGATATATATCAACCTGACATTCTAAGTTATATCCTATTCATTAGAAGCCTGTTATATTAAATGGTTTCGTGATTCTTTCCGGTAAATTAAAATAGCACAAAAAAGCGAGAAATTTTCATGTAAGGTTTTATTCAGTCACGTTTACTGGAAGTCATGATTATTTCAAAACCCCAGGTAAAACACGATTTATTTTTTATTGAAAAGTTTATTTAAATCAGACTGGGAGAAATTATACCATTTGTAAGACATTTTGCAACTAATTCAGTTGTATTTGTACAACCGCTCTTTTGCAAAACATTCCTTCTATGGGTTTTAATTGTATGATGGGATAGATTAAGTTCATCAGCGATTTGTTCCGCATTTAAGCCTCTGGATAATCTTATCACTATTTGTTTTTCCCTTTCTGTTAAGAGCTCTGAAAAATCATTGTGATTCTCATCAAAGCCTTTGGGATCAAACTTACCTTTGGAAACGTCAATGTTGAAATAACATTTCCCGCCATTCATGTGAATAAAAGAAACAGCATTAGTGCTGGTCACTTTAAGATGAGACACATCTGTTTGCATACAAAAAACATGTTCCGGCGTACCATCTTCTAACACACTTAACGGAAACGCCTGATACAACATCGTCCTGATTTGTCCGCGTGCATCCTTCATTCGATATGTAAACATATTTTTATAGTTCAGCACGTTGTCTTTATCCAGAAAAGAGGTATAGAATTCACTAATAACCTTACTTTTTATATTAATATGTTCAATTTCTTCCGGCATCACCGTTCGCAATAAGTCCTCGAGTTTAATATCACTCACCTTCTTACTCACAAAACGCTCCACCGAATCTGAAGCATATTCAAGTTCAAAATTATGGAGATTTACAATATATGAGTAAGAGTTTCCCGGGGCGAAAAGAGAGGCGAACTTTTTAAAATCTTCGGAGATTTCAAAAGGGCGATACTCTTTAATCTGTTGCGAGTACATCTCCTTCCAGCGATCTGATATTTTTTTGAGATCCTTTTGCATAAATTGGGGTATTTGGGGGTATAAATATAGGAATTATAAGAAACCGTAAGAATTTGCAGAGATAATCTCAGAGCTATTGGTAATAAATAAAATAAAAAAATTGATTGTCCGTAAAGTATCCTAATTTAATAAAGTGCGTCATTCTGAACTTGTTTCAGAATCTTAAAACACTATAAATCCTTATTATAAATTGAGACCCTGAAATATCCCGATAGCTATCGGGATATTTCAGGGTGACGAGATAACTATTATAACTAAAAACGGATATACATATAAAAAAACCTCCAGGAAAATCCTGAAGGCTCTTAGGTCAAATATTTCTTAAAAGTAATAGAAGCTGGATTCATCTAATGTTTTTACCCCAACATAACATTCCGGAAGTCAGACCCTACGCAAACTTCCTGATGAATCCTTTCAATTACTTAAATAAATAATTTAACGATGCGAATATAAAACCGTGAAGTCAGTTAGAAAATACAACTTTAAAGGTAATTTTCTCTAAACTTAATGGGTGCATAAAAACCGGAAGCCTGAATTTTTGCTATAATTAGAAGTTTTAAAACCTGGAGATTAAGCATTCATACCTGTAAGCGAGATATTGTTTTTCAGAAGCAAAAATATAGCTAAGCCAAATGTATTTCGAAGACATCCCTTTAATCCCTAATAATTGCAAATCTCATCGCCTGGTATTTTTTAGGTATAAAGCGAGGGATTACTAAAGATTAGCACCAGATCTTTTCAAGCAGCGGGTATAATTATTTTACTTACCCGTGCAGGAGGAGCTTTTAAGGAGATTTTAATTAATACCGCCGCAGGTATTACCTCCCCCATTATCACCCAGGCTGGATATCCGGTAGAACAAATATCAGGGATGGTAATCGCCATCGCCCCTGGTGCATTAATATTATTTCACGTAAACGACAGCGATTTTTGGCTGGTAAGCCATAAACCCGGGATTTCTGAAAAATAAATATTACGCTCCCGGTGCACAATAATCACCATAATTCCCTTTATATCAGTACTTATAGCTATATTTAACTGATTATTGCTATAAATGATAATTTTTCGGTTCTGTAACCTTGACAACAAAGTATATTTATTGAGCTTAATTTAGAATAAGCATCAAAAAAAAATTAGAAAATAGTATATAGTCTGCCCCGCTTAACTTTTTCTGAAAATATTTTAAAATATG
>JAGXII010000225.1 GCA_024635735.1 Christiangramia sp.
AGACAGCTGCAACGGTTTACCTGGAAAAACCTGCGGATAGTTCCCTGGTCACTTACACCATCTCCAAAGAGAACGGAACTTTTCAATTATCGGGAAAATCGGGGGCTTCAAAGCTCAATCTTTTTGTTTCCTATGCGGGGTTTAAGCCTTATAGCACACAAATAGAACCGGTAAACAAAGATCTTGGCACCCTGGTAATGGAGGTGCAGGACAATACTCTCGGGGAGATTACCGTCACAGCAGAAAGAGCTCCAGCCTGCAATCTATCAAGATCAAACCGGGAATCTACGGCAATTTTAATAAGCGCTTAGGTTTCTCAAATTCGGTGAAATACAACGTAAAAACTTTGAGTCTTAATCCAAATATCGGAATTCAATGCGATCTGGATGAAAAATTAACTCTGGAGCCTGAGTACCGGATGAGTATAATAAATGCCAATTATAGCCTTAACGATATTCAGGAAAATTATATCAATCATGATCTGAGTTTTAAATTAACTTCCTACTGGCCCAAGAATTTTGTTTTTGGAAGTGATATTGGGTATCAGAAATTTGGGAATATTTCATCAGAATTCAAGAACTCCTTTTTACTCTGGAATGCGAGTCTCGGATATAAATTACTGGGAGACGACGGAATTTTGAAAGTAAAGGTTTTTGATATTCTGGATGAGAACATTTCGACCTCCAGGATGACGGGAGAGGATTTTATTCAGAATACGGAGCAACTTGTGCTTGAAAGATATGTTATGTTTAGCTTCACATGGAAGTTCAGTAAGTTTGGAGGAAAAGATCCAAATGATCGCAAAGGAGGATTCTTTTAATATTCATCATTTATATATTTCAGACAGAAATATCCCATTTAAACGGCAATTAAGAAAGTATAGAAAATTTCAATCCTTGCTCTGATATGAAGTAGCTCGTTATCAAATGCCAGATCTGTTATAAATGGACTCATGTTGAAACCACTGGCGCCAGGAGTCCAATTCGATGTACAGGTTTCCATAGCAGCTTGTCGGAAATTTTGAGATATTTAAGGTAACCACAATCCTAGTAAATAATACTTATCTATGAATTTCGCATTGATTGGGGGGCTATGTCCAGGTCTTTGAAGCCGAGGGGTCACATTAAATTGGACTTTTTCATGCTACCTGTGTTTTGGGGAGGCAGAATTATCTTAGGAAAAAACAGAGATTTTATTTGAATTTATATTACTATTTTTCGAGGATACCTATCGTTATAACCAACCAATAAAGATATAGCCCCCAGCTCAATTGTTTTAGCCTTACTTTTATTGATAATAAACAACCGGCCTATAAAGGTAAATATATAAAGATTAAATTCTGTATGCAATTACAAACAACGCATCCTCAATTCGCCTTTTTCTGTAACCTTTCGCAGTATTTAAGAGACAAATATAAAATATTTCATGAAAATAAATTAAGGCAAGATTTTGATTTTCAAGGGGTGCCAATTTCGATATTTTTCAGAAAAAAAATAAATGTAAATTAAACCTTTAAAGAAAGGCTGAGTCAAACAGTTGTTGCGAAGAGGAAAATTCCGTGACATATCAGTCAATCTAGCCTTCTTTCGAATGAAATTTTACTTTCTATTTCTTTTCCTACTCCTTTCAGGAGTCGTTTTTTCTCAAAATTTTGAAATTACGGGTAAAATCCTGGATGAAAATAATATTCCCTTAGAATCGGCAACGGTCTATCTAGAGAAAGCAGTAGATAGTAGCCTTGTTACTTATACTATTTCAGAAAAGGACGGTAGTTTTAAACTAACCGGGGCAACAAAGGCAACTAAAGCTAATCTTTATATCTCATTTGCAGGTTATAAAGCCTATCGGAAAGAGATAGCAATTGAGAAAGATATGGCCCTTGAGCCCATTAGTATGAAAGTAATGGATAACGAACTGGATGAGATTACCATTATCGCTACCCGTTCTCCTATTACCATAAAAAGGGATACTTTAGAATTCAATGCCGATTCCTTCACAACTAGACAAGATGCGAATCTGGAAGAACTAATGAAGAAGTTACCCGGGGTTGAGGTAGATAATGATGGCAATATTACCATAAACGGGAAGCCGGTCTCTAGGATTTTAGTGAATGGAGAAGAGTTTTTTGGGAACGATCCAAAAATTGCGACAAAAAACCTTCCGAAGGAAATAATTGATAAAATCCAGGTTACAGATACAAAGACCAAATCTGAAGAATTCACGGGAAAAGCAGGAGATCCAGATAATAAAACCGTAAACATTACTATAAAAGAAGACAAGAATAAAGGTTATTTTGCTCGTGCTACTGCCGGTGGAGGAACCAACGAACGCTATGAGCTAAGCGGAATTGGGAATTATTTTAAAGACGATCTTCGGGTTACTGCTCTGGCAAGTTCCAATAATATTAATGCTTCCGGGTTTAGCTATGATGAGGTTTTTGGGATGATGGGCAGGAATGCAGGTCGAAATATTTTTGGGGGAGGAAACGGTGGGATTACCAAGGCCGAAACTGCCGGTCTCAATTTTAGCGATAAATGGAATAAAAAATTTGAACTTAATACAGACTATCTCTTTGAAAGAGGGGATACTAAAAGTAGGACGGTAGTTGCAAGAGAAAATATTTTAGCTGATTCTAGCTATTACACGAATTCAGATAGTAGCAATAATCAGCTAAATGACAGCCATCAGGCCAGCGCGCGTTTCGAGGTGGAATTTGATACCCTCACCAGACTTTCTGTTAGGCCTCGTTTTAATGCTGATTATGGAAAATCTAACCGCAGCAGATCTGCTAAATCTTTAAACGAAAATGGGGATCTTATTAATAGTACTGAAACTTTTCAGAATGAAGATTTAAAAAATGAAAATTTCAGTAATAATATAGATTTTATTAAGCGTTTTGGAAGCAGAGGATCTTATCTGCAACTTGAATTTTCTAATAATCACAGAAGAAAGAAGAACGATAATTTTTATTATTCTGAAAGTCAGGTTAGGGATAATGGCGAAATGACTACCGAAATCCAGGATCAGCTTATAGATGAAAATAATAGTAAAGATGCTTATTCCTTCGAGGTAAGTAAACGAACCGTACTGGCCGATCAATTATTTTTAGATTTCGCCTACGATCTGGATTATTCCGGATCCAGAAATAAACGTTATCTATATGAAAACGAAAATGGAAATTACACCTCATTAATTGATTCTTTAAGCAGTGATTTTGAAGTGCTGAGCCGGAAGCATACACCCAGAGCAGGAATTAATTACGAGGGAGAAACCTGGCGAATAGAAACTGAAATAGGTTTGCTACATACAAGCCTTGAGAATAGTAATTTTCTAAGAGAGAGTTCTTTTAAAAATACTTATGATAACCTATTCGTTAAAGCAGAAGTTCGCTATGAAATCGAGCGTTCCAAAAGTTTCAGGATTAGATATGATACCGATGTAGACCTACCGTCTATAGGCCAGTTACAACCGGTAGTAGACAGAACAAATCCTTTTAATATTGTAGTGGGAAATCCAGAGCTGAAACCTACATTAACCCAAAGTATAGATCTTAATTATCGCAATTTCGATTTTGCCACCCGAAGTGGTATTTTTAGCTATTTTAATCTTCAGTTCACCAGTGACAATGTGGTTAGGGTCACAACCGTTGATCAAGATCTTAAGAGAAGAACCACGTTTACAAATGTAGATGGGGCAATGCGAGCCAGAGCCGGAATTTTTTATAATAAGCAAATGAAAAAGGAAGCGCGAACATTTAGATATCATTTCGGTTTAAATGCAAATTATCAAAAAAGTATAGGTTTTACTAATGCTATAAAATCTACCACCAATCGGTATACATTAAGTCCCAGGTTAAGACTTACTTACGAAATTGAAGAATTATTCAGCCTGGAACCTTTTTACGATGTAACCTTTAATAGTTCCCGTTTTGAAATAAATCCGGATAGAAACGAGGATTTTTTCAATCATCGGGCCGGATTGGAAGTGACGACTTACTGGCCTGAGAATGTGATTTTCGGGAATGATATTTCATTTAATTCCTTTGGAAATGTTTCGCCAGGATTTGATAACACCTCTTTATTGTGGAATATGAGTTTAGGTTATGAATTCTGGAAGGATAATGCAACTTTGAAGGTGAAAGTTTATGATTTACTAGACCAGAATATCGATACCCGAAGGGTTATTGGAGACGATTTTATCCAGGATACCAGCAGCCTGATCTTAACTCGTTATGCAATGCTGAGTTTTACTTATAAACTGAGTAATTTTGGAGGTGGAGAGTCTCCCAACGGTGGCCGTCAACACAGGAGACGGTAATTATTACGGTTTTTATTGTATCACAAACCAAAACTTAAGATAATTTTTAGAAGGACATATAAACAAAAAAACCCGCTTTGAAGAGGGTTTTTGTTTGTGAATATTCAGGATTATAACTTTTTCAGACCTTTAGTTTCACTTTTACTTGCTTCCATAATACTAATGGCATAGCCGCCTCCGGGAGCGGACTGTTGTGAAAGTTTTGATTTGCTGTTAACCCTGTACTTTTTAATAGTATATGCCTGTGGATTGGTTTTATAGTGTGCGTCTTTAGCATCGGCATACACGGTAGCTATATAGGTTTTATCAGGATCAAGAAAATCAAATTTGATATTTGATGTCCTTATGGTTTCTCCGTTCACATTCCCCACAAACCAGTCATTGCTGTTTTTCTCTTTTCGGGCTACAGTTATATAATCTCCGGGTTCTGCTTCCAGGTAAATACTTTCATCCCAGGCTACCGGTACCTCTTTGATAAACTGAAAAGCGTCAGGGAAACGTTTATAATTTGCAGGAAGATCTGCCGCCATTTGTAAAGGGCTATACATAGTTACATATAATCCAAGCTGATTGGCAATGGTGCTGTTTACATGGGAATCATTATCAGGATTCAGTTTGCTGATATCCATTTCAAAAATTCCCGGAGTGTAATCCATAGGCCCGCCAAGAAGTCTGGTAAATGGTAGTACGGTAACGTGATTAGGTTTTGATCCGCCAAAGGCCTGATATTCGGTCCCACGCGCCGATTCGTTGGCGATAAGGTTGGGCCAGGTTCGGCCAAGTCCGGTTGGTCTTACCGCTTCGTGAGCGTTCACCATGATTTTGTAATCGGCAGCTTTCTTCACTGCGTATAAATAGTGATTTACCATCCACTGGCTGTAGTGGTTTTCACCTCTTGGAAGTATGTCTCCCACATAACCACTTTTTACGGCATCATATCCATATTTTTTCATGAATTGATAGGCAGTGTCCAGGTGTCTTTCATAATTTCTTACCGAAGAAGATGTTTCGTGGTGCATGATCATTTCCACTCCTTTGCTTTCAGCATATTCCTGGATTTCTTTTACGTCAAAATCGGGATAAGGAGTTACAAAATCGAATACATAATCTTTAGAATGTCCAAACCAGTCTTCCCATCCAACATTCCATCCTTCTACCAGGACGCCATCAAATCCATTCTCAGCAGCAAAATCAATATAATCTTTTACGTGCCGGGTATTGGCCCC
>JAGXII010000226.1 GCA_024635735.1 Christiangramia sp.
CGGCAGCGTCAGATGTGTATAAGAGACAGGCCCCTGATGCTTCCTATTATTTATTCAGGACAGAAGTGGTATCTTCAGAAACTCCGGTTGAAGAAAGTTACTGGGTAGAAGCTGCGGAAAGGGCAGATAGCCTTGGTGTTGATATTATAAACTCCTCCCTTAGTTATCTTTTTTTTGATAACCCTGCCTATAACTATTCTCCTGAAGAATTAAACGGAAAAACCGCCTTTGTTTCCCGTGGCGCCAATATAGCCAGCGAAAAAGGAATTCTCGTAGTAGTTTCTGCAGGTAACAGCGGGGAAGAAGACTATCCCGGCGTAGGAGCTCCTGCTGATGCATATGTGCTCACCGTTGGCGCTGTAGATCCAGATGAAGTTTATGCAGCTTTTAGTTCCACAGGGCCTACTGCAGATGGCCGTATAAAACCTGACGTGATGGCTCAGGGAATTAATGTCTCTGCCGTTAATGAATCAGGGGAACTTGTCTCAGTAGCCGGAACGTCGTTTTCCTCTCCTCTTACGGCCGGATCGATTGCTAGTTTCTGGCAGGCAATTCCATCTTATAGAAATACTGAAATTATGGATCTGGTTAAAAGATCTGCCTCACAATATAATAATCCGGACAATTTATTTGGTTACGGAATTCCGGATTTCAAAAAATCCCTGGAACTGGTATTTGGCATTCAACAAAGTATTGGCGAGTTTGCAGTTTCACCGAATCCTGTAGAAGACCTCATGTATATTCAGAATACTAATTCTGACCCATACAGGTTAAGCCTTTTTGATCCTTCAGGGCGGAAGATTCTTCAACAAAATAATGATGATTACAAAATTGACCTTTCAGGTTTTTCAAGAGGAATATATATTGCTATGTTTGAACAAAATAATCAGAAAGAATCTCTTCTTATTATAAAAAAGTAATGACCAACAGAATCACACAACTCTTCGATATAGAATATCCGCTTATTCAGGCAGGAATGGTATGGGCAAGCGGCTGGAAACTCGCCAGCGCGGTTGCAAATGCGGGTGGCCTTGGAATAATAGGTTCGGGATCTATGTACCCGGAAATACTCAGGGAGCATATTCAGAAATGTAAAAAAGCCACCAACAAGCCCTTTGCCGTGAATGTTCCCATGTTGTATCCCGATCTTGAGAAAATAATGGATATTATAATTGAAGAAGAGGTGAAGATCGTTTTCACTTCTGCCGGAAATCCTAAAGTCTGGACTAAACATTTGCAGGATCATGGTATTAAGGTGGTACATGTGGTAAGCAGTGTGAAATTTGCAATGAAATCTGAGGAAGCCGGTGTAGATGCCGTAGTGGCTGAAGGTTTTGAAGCAGGCGGTCATAACGGTCGTGATGAGACTACCACTTTTACGCTCATTCCAATGGTAAAAGAAAAAATATCTATTCCTTTGATAGCCGCCGGGGGGATAGCAACAGGTCATGGAATGCTTGCCGCTATGGTTCTGGGTGCAGATGCCGTCCAGATAGGTAGTCGTTTTGTGGCCAGTCCGGAAGCTTCATCTCATCAAAAATTCAAAGAGATGGTAGTTAATGCCCAGGAAGGAGATACCGTTCTTACTCTAAAGGAACTTGCTCCTGTAAGATTGCTGAAAAATAAATTCTACGAAGACATTCAACAGCTTTACTCCAAAGCTCCAACAAAAGAAGATCTTGTTGAATTATTGGGGCGGGCAAGAGCTAAAAAAGGGATGTTTGAAGGCGACCTTGATGAAGGTGAGCTTGAAATTGGACAAATTAGCGGACTTATTCATGAAATAAAACCTGCAGCTGAAATTGTAAAAGAAATTGTTACAGAATTTGAAGAAGCCAAAAAAGAGGTCACTCAGTTTTAAAGATCGAAGTCCTTTAGCTTTTCCAATTCCATAGCAACAAATTTTCTCCAGCGATATTCGGCCGGCTTATTTTCACTATGTTGGGTTTCTGCATCAAACTTCTTTTGCATCGCGGTTCTTTCAGCTTCAATGCGATTATAAATCTTTTTAAGATCTCCTCTAATATTACTTCCGGGTTGATATTCGCTTAAAGCCTTTCGCAATTTCCGGGCATGAAGTTCTGAAATATCAAAATGAAGCTGTTCATGAGCGAGCAGGTAATCCCTGTCTTCGATCTCCTCTTTCACCCAGGAGCGATTCGGGTAAAAATTACTGCTCACCTCATTTTCTAATACCGGCTTACCGGAAGCAGTGCTGTAATTCCATGTATAACTAATCCCGGAATTGGTATTTGCAGAAAAAGAACTGGATTCATCAGGTGCCGCGCGAAAATCTTCCCAGTTCAAAGTCCTAATTGAACTCCAACTTATTTTTTCACTGTTATCCTGAGCAAAAAGTAAATTTCCGCTTAAGACAAGAAAAAATATAAATAAGGATCTATTCATGAAAATTGAAAGAAAATACCTTTTCAATATCGGGATGTAGGCTGTAAAGTACAGGACAATTTCTTGCAATATTCTCAAGAATCCTGTTTTCCTTTTCGCCATAAGATTTTGGAAAATCGATATTCACATCGATCCTTGAAATTCTTCGTGGATCAGAAGCCATAGTTTTTGTGACTTCCGCTTTGGTCCCTTTTAAATCAAGATCCATAGCTTCAGTCTTTATCCCCATTACGGTAAGCATACAGGTTGCAAGAGCCGTAGCAACGGTATCTGTAGGAGAAAAAGCTTCACCCTTACCATGATTATCCACAGGAGCGTCGGTAATCATCTTTTTACCGCTCTGCAGATGTTCAGACTCAGTCCTTAATTCTCCCTGATAAATTACTTTTGATGTCATTGGCCTTGCTTATGATTAGATCCTCATTTAATTGCAAAATATAAATTGCATCATTAGTATACCCTCCTCCATTGACATTAGGCATATAATGGAATTTATTCTCATAATATTCTGTATATCCCGGGAATTTTTCGAAAGATTGATACAGATTTTCTGCAGTAGCGAGCCTCAATAAGACGTCAAGAGTTAAATCATATCCTCTAAGCGCGTATTGATTAGGTGTAGTACTAAATCTCGCTTTATAAGCATCTATAAAATCTTTGGAAGTTTCAGAATCAAACTCTTTATCTACTGAAGGATAATGAAATTTAAGCTTGCCAAGGTGATTATTAGAAATGATATCACTCTCGTAAGCATTATTCTTATTAGTAGTAAGCAGGGTTATGTCAAAATCCCGTGCAAGTCTGTTCAATGCTGAAGTAGCACTGCTTACAACATTTAAATTATCTGATTCCAGAATTACCCAGTTAGGTTTCCCGGGCGTCAACATAGTAGTAAGTTTATCATCAGCTACAAAATTATCTGTGGGGTTCAGAAATCTCGCCGATGGCACCATATTACTGAGTTGATTTTTAACCTGGAAATTTTTTCCGTCTGCAACAATAATCACATTTTTACCGGCAGAATTCCTGGCTATATAATTCAGCATCGCTTCCTGCATAATCTCATCGGTGGGACGGGATTGAAAAAGATTCTTATACCCTCTCATACTGCGGTTTGAAAGCGGGTTTATTACAGGGATATTCTGCCTTTCCAGTCTGGATGCCGCAGCTTCACTGGTGGTTTGTAACAAAGGTCCAATCACGGCATCTACATTACTGAAATTATGGGTATTGATTATATTAGCAACTTCAGCTGCATTCTGTTTGGTATCATAAACCTTCAAATTTGTTGAAATTCCTAAAGATTTAGCCTCATCCAGAGCCATTAAAACTCCACTATAAAAATCGAGAGAAATTCTAACAACACGCTCATTTAGAATAACATTCCTGTATGTATCCAGAGAATCCTCTTCAATTTTATTTAAATGATAAGGCAGTAAAAGAACTATATTTTTAGTATCTAAATTGCTAATAGAAGTTTTAAGGTCTGTTTTCGTTTCTACCATTCCCTTATAATCCAATGCGCTTTCAGTAAGAGCTTCAGAACCTTCTGCAGCAGGAACTTTTAAAACCATTCCAGATTTAAGCCCATCTTCCAGAGCCGGATTCAGACTTTTCAAAGAGTCCTGACTTACTCCGAAACGCTGTGATAAACTAAACAAGGTTTCGCGAGGTTTAACTTCGTAAAAACTAAATCTTTCGTCTGTAATTATTACAGGTTCATCTTTTAATACATTGGTTCCCACCCTGATCATCATACCTGACTGAAGAACTTCCACTTGCGGATTCATCTCATTAAGCTCCTTCACCGTCATTCCATATTTCCTGGCAATACCGTATTTGGTTTCTTTTGGAAGTACAATATGTTCTCTGGTTTTTGAATATTTCTGGGGCTCGGTTTTCTGAGCTACCCTTGAGATCGTTTGAACCACTTTAGGTGCCTCGCTGGTTTTCACCGGGATCCTGATCAACTCTCCACTCTGGAGTTCCTTGGAATAAAGCTGTTTATTATATCGCTTTATATCTTCAATACTCACATCATATTGTTTGGAAAGGCTATATAAAGTTTCCTTTTTCTCTACCCGATGTTCTTTAAATTCCATTGACGAAGAATCATCAGCACTTTGCTTATCCTCAACAGGTATAACAAGTTTTTCATTCACACCAATCCCCTTCCGGGCATCAGGGTTGTATTTGTAAATGTCCTCTTCATCAATATTATATTCCTGAGAAATACTAAAAACCGTCTCCCCCTTTTTTACCGTATGATATTTATAGGCCTGTGCATTGGCAGAGCCGCTATAAATCTGGAAAAGAAAACATATTACAAATAGGTACTTCATTTTAATTTTTTTAAGTTGAATTGGACTTTAATTATTCCCATTCTATGGTTGCAGGTGGTTTGGAGCTTATATCATACACCACTCTATTAACGCCTTTAACCCGGTTTATTATTGTGTTGGAAGTTTTCTGAAGGAATTCATAAGGTAAATTCACCCAGTCGGCAGTCATTCCGTCTGTAGATTCCACAGCTCTTAAAGCCACTACCTGTTCATAGGTTCTTTCATCTCCCATTACTCCTACAGATTGAACTGGCAACAGGATCGCTCCCGCCTGCCAGACTTTATCATAAAGCATCCAGTCTCTCAATCCCTGAATAAAGATATGGTCTACTTCCTGTAGAATTCTAACTTTTTCAGCGGTAATATCTCCCAGAATCCTGATTGCTAAACCTGGTCCCGGAAATGGATGTCTTCCAAGCAATTCTTTATCTATTCCAAGTTCCTTCCCTACTCTTCTTACCTCATCTTTAAAAAGCATTCGTAAAGGCTCCACCACTTTCAATTTCATAAAATCGGGCAATCCACCAACATTATGATGTGATTTGATAGTGACTGAAGGTCCGTTTACCGATACAGATTCAATAACATCGGGATAAATCGTTCCCTGGGCCAGAAAAGTTACATTCTTAATGTGATGTGCTTCATCGTCAAAAACTTCAATAAAGGTATTTCCTATGGATTTTCGCTTTTCTTCAGGATCACTCAATCCTTTCAGAGCATCCAAAAAACGTGCCGAAGCATCCACTCCTTTTACGTTTAGCCCCATATGTTTATATTGATCCAGAACACTTTCAAATTCGTTCTTTCTAAGTAAACCGTTATTTACGAAAATACAGTAGAGATTTTCTCCTATGGCTTTATTAAGCAAAACGGCAGCCACAGTGGAGTCAACCCCCCCACTTAAACCTAAGACTACCTTATCATTTCCTATCTTTTCCTTTAATTCAGAAACAGTGATATCAACAAAAGCTCCCGGAGTCCAGGTTTGTTTTGTTCCTGCGATCTTTACAAGAAAGTTTTCCAGTAATTGTTTTCCATCTGTTGAATGGTAAACTTCAGGATGAAATTGAATTGCAAAAGTCTCTTCTCCTTCAATACGGTAAGCGGCATTCAACACATCTGAAGTACTCGCAAGTCTAACCGCATTTTCCGGAAGATCCTTTATAGTATCGCTATGACTCATCCAAACCTGAGAATTTTCCTTGATATTCTCAAATAAAGGTTCCGCATCTTTAATCACAGAAAGATTAGCTCTACCAAATTCACGGCTTCCTTAAGGTTCAACTTTTCCGCCATTGAAATGAGCCAGATATTGAGCTCCGTAACAAACAGCCAGTACCGGAAATTTCCCACGAATCTTTGTAAGATCGGGATGCGGTGCATCTTCTGCTCTTACCGAAAAAGGACTTCCCGAAAGAATTACTGCTTTAAATCCCGAAAGATCTTCAGGAATCTTGTTATAAGGATAGATCTCGCAGAATATATTTAATTCTCTAACTCGTCTTGCGATAAGTTGAGTGTACTGCGAGCCAAAATCTAGGATAAGGACGTTGTTTTGCATGTGCAAAAATAGGAATTTGAGGCTAAAATAAAACCCGGGAAAGAATTAAATTTTCCTTCCGGAAGTTCAGACATTTAAGAGTCAATATTAAAAGAAAAAAGGAAAGGTTTCAGGAAGAATAATTAAAAACCTCATAATTCTAGGAACTATGAGGTTTTCTTCTGGTTGGTTAGTAATTGACTTAGTTAATTAGTTAGAAGGGCCTGAATTTGAAGTGCTTATTACATCACGATAAACTTTCCAGTCTCCTTTTTCTTTTTTCCATAAAGTGGCATAATTACCGTAATCCACTTTTTGGCCATCCGGAGTATGAACTTCATAATTACCCAGTTCATATGCGTAATTTCCAAAATTCATTACTTCATCTGTATTGATTATAAGTTTCATCCCATTTTCTGCCATTGGTTTATGAGCAGCTATTATAGCGGCACGTCCGCTTAATGGTTCTTTCCCTGATAATTTCATCATCGCTTCTTCAGCGAAAAAGCTTCCAAAGGCTTCAAAGTCGCCAGCTGACATTGCCTCTTCCATCTTTTGTGAACTTTCTTCCAGTTCAGCTTTTACTTTTGCCGAAGATTTATCAGAAGTTTGAGCATTACCGGTATACATAAATAGAAATGCTGCAGATAATAGAAATAATACTTTTTTCATAATTCCAGTTTATTGATTAGTTAATATACCCCAGAACATATAAGTTGAAAATAATATAATTGAGGGCCATTTGTGAAAAGTAGGGTGCCAAAGGCTTTTTCACTAATGTGAATATACAAAAATTCTTATAAGTTACTGAATTATAATCAATTCAAAGTTTCCAGAATCTTATCAATATCGTCTTCGGTAGTATCGGGATTTATAAAACAGAATCTTATTACACTTTCTTCCTTCCAAATCGAAGGTGTCACTAAAGCAAAGCCCTCACGATGGTTTTTGTAGGTCCAGTCACGATAGTCCTCCGCGCTCCAGCCCTTTCGTTTAAAGAGAACAACAGATAAACTTGCAGGTCTTACCAGTTCCAGATGCTCATTCTTTTTAACTTTATCGGCAGCAATTTTTGCAAGCTCGATTCCGCGCTCGATGGCTTCTTTATATTTATTGGTACCATGCATGGCTAAAGAAAACCATAAAGGCATTCCGCGCAATCTTCTGGTTAGCTGGATCTGATAGTCTGCCGGATTAAAACCCTGGGCTCCCTCATCTTTAAAAATTTCCAGATAGGCTCCCTTTTGAGAATGAGCCTTTTTGGCAAGTTCTAGGTTTTTATAAATTACTGCTCCGCAATCATAAGGTGAAAACAACCATTTATGCGGGTCAATAGTTATACTATCTGCCTTTTCGATTCCGTCAAACAAATGTCTTACAGAATTAGCGGCTAAAGCTCCGCCTCCGTAGGCGCAGTCTACATGCAGCCAAACCTGTTCTTTTTCGCATACTTCAGCTATAGTTTTAAGATCATCAATAATCCCGGCATTGGTGGTTCCTCCTGTCGCCACAACGGCAAATAAACGATCCCTCTCTTCCTTCGAAAGTTTACTAATTTCAGATTGAAGCTCTTCTCCTGAAAGATATTCTTCTTCAGAATCTATTAATAGTACATCTGCATCCATGACTTTTGCCATAGATTTAATAGAACTGTGCGCCCCACTCGATGCTATTAATATTGCCCTTGTAGTCTCATGCCCCGATTTTTTATCACGCCAATCTTCCCTTGCAGCAACAAGAGCTGAAAGGTTCGCAGCGGTTCCCCCACTGGTAAATACCCCAAAAGCGCCTTCCGGTAGCTTAGTGAGCGAAACCAGCCATTTCATAGCCTGATTTTCGCAAAATATACCACCAGCTCCTTCCATCCAGTATGCGCCATGTATACTGGAAGCTGAAGTAACCAGGTCAAACATAATCGCAGCACGTGTTGGCGCAGCGGGCACAAAGGCTAAATGTCTTGGATGATCAATTGGAACAGTAGCTTTTACAAGTACATCTCGAAAAAGTTTAAACGCATTTTCCCCTCCAATTCCCTGCGGAGTAATTGTTTCCCCAACAATTCTGAGTAAGTCCTCTTCCTTTTTCGGGGAACCAAGTTCCGGGGTAACATTTGAGATACGATCTATGGTATATTTCATGACGTCCAGCGTCATTTCCACCAGGTTCATATCTATGGTATGCATTCTATTCTTTTCCAAAAGTCTGAATTTTAAAGTTCGACTCTAATGGATTGAGAGAATCCATTAATTCTTTGATCATATTTTCTCCGAATTCTACATAGAACTCAGAAAAATTTGTTTGTCGTTCCTGTAAACTACGGTTAGGAAATAAATCATTCTGAAGACCTGAAATTCTTTGCACTTCATCAGAAAGTTTTCGTTTCTGAGCTTTTAGCAAACGTTTTTCAAGGTTCTCCAGTCCTTTAAGCTGTTTCACTTCCTGAGCTTTTACAGCTCCTAAAAAGGACTTATCTGTTTTTTCTGCCAGTTCATACATATCCTTAAACTGCTGAACCAGGTGCTCCTTTTGCCTGGAAAAATCTATATCAATATTGGATATTTTCCGAACTTTTCGGTTTATTAATTCATGTTGTTTCAGAAAAAGTTCAGGAATAGAAATATTGAGTTTCTTCCTTTTTTCATCCTGCTTTTCCGTTTGAATTAATGCTGAATTTCTCAAAAGCAAAATTGGAAAAGTAATATTTTCGGCTTCAAAATAAGATTTTAATTCCAGCCAGTAAGCCAGTTCTCCTCCCCCTCCTATATAGCACAAATTTGGAAGAATCACCTCCTCGTATAAAGGACGCATCATTACATTTGGACTGAATCTTTCGGGATGTTCTTGGAGTTCCTTTTGAATCTCTTCTTTGGTGAAATTTATCCGGGTCTCATGAACATAATACTTTCCATCCCGCTCAATAATGCGTTCGCGTATCTCATCGGTTAAGTAGAACAAATTGATCTCCCGGGGATTCACCTGGACATTATATCCAAGATCGTTTAGCTTTTCGGCAGATACGCTGGTGTTATTATGAGAAACTTTTTTAAAAAGTTCATTTTCGGCAAAAGGAACAAAGTATTTTTTAAGATCGGGATGCTGGGCGTCCAGAATTACCAGACCATATTTTCCAAATATTTCGTTGGCGATGTATCGAGTCGCATCAGTAAGATTTTGATGTTCCAGATAGCCTTTCTCGAAAAGATCCTTCAGGTATTCGGCATCCTTTCCTCCACCAATTTCTGCAGAAAAAAGGTTAAAAACCTCCTCCAGGCCTTTGGTAGAAAGAGTTCCTACCGCAGTTTTACCAGCCCGTTCATCGGCATTATTCCACTTAAACTTTTTACCGTGAAGATTAAAATAATTTATCTCCTCAAAATCGTGATCCTCGGTCGCCATCCAGTAAACCGGTACAAAATTTGAATCGGGATATTTTTCCTTAAGCTTCGCGGTAAGATTAATAGTTGATATGATCTTATATAAAAAGTAAAGCGGCCCGGTAAATAAATTGAGCTGATGCCCCGTAACCGCCGTAAAAGTGTTTTCTGCCTGAAGATTATCTATATTATTTTGAGTTTCTTCTGAAACGTCCAGGGAAGAATACTGGTCTTTCAAGACTCTTACCAGGTCCTTACGAATACTGTGATTGTAATTTTTTTTCTTTTCGTCTAATTGCTTTTTAAAATTCTCCAAATGAGGAAAATAATGATAAAATTCCTTTAACTGACTTTTTTCTGAAAGGTAATCAAGGATTAATGAAGAATAAAAATTTGTTCCGCGATACGAAATACAATCGGTTGGCATAGATTTCAATTGTGGGTGCAAAGATACCGAAGATAAGGATTTTATTCACTAATTTTTAATTAATTCACCGCTACGTGCTATCTTTACTCGGCTTACTAAAATTTAAAAATTGATGAAAAACTACTTTAGCTTTTTTACCTTATTCTTTTTAGGACTACAATTAATTATTTCTCAGCAACTTAAAAGCCCGTCAGAATTCCTTGGCTATGAATTAGGATCACAGTTCTCACGTCATGCCGATGTGGTGAATTATTTCAGAAATGTAGCAGAAAACTCTTCGATGGTTGAATACCATACCTATGGTAAAACCAATGAACGCCGACCATTGACCTACGCGGTTATTTCTACTCCTGAAAATCTTGCCAATCTGGAACAGATTAGAAAAGACCACCTGCAAAACGCACAAAATCCCGGTTCTACACCGGGAGAAATTGCCATCGTGTGGCTAAGTTATAATGTTCATGGCAATGAAGCTTCCAGTACTGAGGCTTCCATGAAAACTCTGTATACGCTTATTACTGAAAAACAGGACTGGCTAAAAAACACAGTGGTAATAATAGATCCCTGTGTAAATCCTGATGGTAGGGACCGATATGCGAACTGGTACAACCAGGTAAAAACTGAACCCTATAATGTTTCACAACAAGCAGCTGAACATAATGAACCCTGGCCGGGAGGAAGACCTAACCATTATCTGTTCGACCTTAACCGCGACTGGGCCTGGGCAACACAGGTAGAAACACAACAACGCTTAAAAGTTTATAATAAGTGGCTTCCTCATATTCATGTGGATTTTCATGAGCAGGGAATTAACGAGCCTTATTATTTCGCTCCTGCCGCAGAACCTTTTCATGAAGTAATCACTCCTTTCCAACGTGATTTCCAGACAAGAATAGGAAAAAATCACGCCAAATATTTCGACACAGAGGGCTGGCTTTACTTTACTGGTGAACGTTTCGATTTACTTTATCCTAGTTATGGAGATACCTATCCAACTTATATGGGCTCCATTGGAATGACCTATGAGCAGGCCGGAAATGGTAGAGCAGGTTTAGGCATTAAAACCGATGAAGGTAAAATCCTTACTCTGGAAGACAGAATTGATCATCACTTTACAACGGGAATATCGACTGTGGAAGTAGCTTCAAAAAATGCTTCAGAGTTAAATTCTGAATTTGAAAACTTCTTTAAAAATTCTGATTTCACTTATAAAAGTTATGTTCTTAACGGAACTCCCGATAAAATTGCGTCACTTACCGCACTTCTGGATAAGCATGAGATCAATTATTCTTATGGGAATGGTAATCGCGCAAGTGGCTTTGGTTATAAAGACAGCAAAAATACGAGTATTAATACCGGGGAAAATACGCTTATCGTATCCACAAATCAGCCAAAAGGAAAAATGGTAAAGGTTCTTTTTGAACCTAAGACTAAACTAACAGATTCCCTTACCTATGATATTACTGCCTGGAGCCTTCCTTATGCCTACGGAATGAATACCGTTGCCAGTAACAGACTGGTAGAAGGAACTTCAACTGCTCCCGTAAATAATATAAAAAACACCGCTAACAAAGCAGGAGCAGGATATATTACTAAATGGAACAGCATGCAGGATGCGAAATTCATGGCAGACCTGCTACAGGCTGGAGTAAAAGTTAGATTTACTGAAGTGCCCTTCCAAAGCAATAATCAAAGTTTTGCGCCGGGAAGTCTGGTAATTACCAAAAGTGACAATCTTAAAACTGAAGATTTTGATAATAGCGTAGTAAAAATCGCCAACGAACATCACAGACAATTAATTTCTACGGAAACAAGTTTTGCCGGTAGTGGCCCCGATTTTGGATCTTCAGATATAAAAGTTATCAATCCGCAAAGAATAGCAATTCTTAAAGGCAATGAGGTATCCTCTTTAAATTTCGGGGAGGTTTGGTATTTCTTTGAGCAGGAACTTAATTATCCTGTCACTCCTATTAATACCAATTATTTTGACAGAGTGGATCTGGATAAATTTGATGTATTGATCATGCCTTCCGGCTGGTACGGTAGCTTCATGAAAGAAGATACTCTGAAAAAAGTTACTGAATGGGTAAAAAGTGGCGGTAAACTTATAGCTATTGGGAATGCCGTTGGAACTTTTGCAGGAAAAGAAGGTTTTAATCTGAAGGAAAATAAGCCAGAAAAGAAAGATTCTACTGCCGTTCCACAAATTACTCCATATAACAAAAGAGAACGGGAAAGCATTAAAAACCTGATTACCGGAAGTATCGTAAAAACGAAAGTAGACTATACACATCCTATGGCTTTTGGGTATGATGACACCTATTTTAGCCTGAAATTAAGTAACGACAGTTATTCCTTCCTATCAGAAGGTTATAATGTCGCCTATATAAAAGATCCGGAATTTGTTTCCGGTTTTGCAGGAAGTGAAGCCGTAAAAAAACTAAAAAATTCTCTGGTTTTTGGTGAAGAACCAATGGGCAGAGGTAGTATTATTTATATGGTTGACAACCCTCTTTTCCGGGCCTTCTGGCAAAATGGAAAATTGTTTTTTGTAAATGCAGTATTCTTTACAAATAATACCGGTTATTCCTATTAATCTGTACACGATGAAATTTCAACAAAAATTTTTAGCAGTTATATTTCTTTGCATTGGCACTATAGGCCTTGCTCAGGAAAACGGGGAGAAATTTTCAGTAGACTTTGAAACCTTCAATCTCCAGAACGGTCTTAAAGTGATCCTTCATCAGGACAAATCTGATCCCGTGTTGGCGGTAGCTCTAACTGCCCATGTTGGTTCTGCAAGGGAAAAAGAAGGCCGAACAGGTTTTGCTCACTTATTTGAACATCTGCTGTTTCTGGAATCGGAAAATCTAGGAAAAGGTGGACTTGATAAAATGAGTGCAAGGATTGGTGGTTCCGGGGCCAATGGTTCTACCAGCAGGGATAGAACGAATTATTTTCAAACGGTTCCGAATGACGCTTTGGAAAAAATGATCTGGGCTGAAGCCGACAAACTTGGTTTCTTTATTAATACGGTTACAACGCCAGTTCTTGCGAAGGAAAAGCAGGTCGTGAAAAATGAAAAGCGCCAGCGCGTGGATAACCGCCCATACGGACATACGATGTATGTAATTGACAGGAATCTTTATCCAGAAGGTCATCCGTACAACTGGCAGGTAATTGGCAGCCTTGAAGATTTGCAGAATGCAACCTTACAGAATGTAAAGGATTTTTATAATCATTGGTATGTTCCCAATAATGTCATTCTGACGATTGCCGGAAATTTTGATAAAGATCAGGCTAAAGAATGGGTTCATAAATATTTCGATGAGATAGAGCGTGGGCCTGAAATTAATCGCCTGGAAAAGCAAATGGTAAAATTAAATACAACAAAAAAACTTTACCATGAAGATAATTTCGCGAAGCTGCCTGAACTAACTCTCACCTGGCCTTCTGTTTATTCGTATCACGAAGATTCATTTGCACTCGAAATCTTATCTAATTATTTAGCCGACGGGAAAAATGCCCCGCTCTATAAAAAACTGGTAGAACAAAAGAAATTAAGCGGAGACGTGAGTATGTATGATTATACTTCTGAACTCGCAGGACAATTAATGCTGCAGGTTCGTGCTTACGATGGAAAAGATCTCGATTCCGTACAACAGGCTATTGAAGAAACTTTTGCTGAATTTGAACAAAATGGTATACCGGAAAAAGATCTGAAAAGAATAAAAGCAGGCCTGGAAACCCAGTTCTATAGTTCACTTTCCAGTGTTCTTGGAAAAGGTTTTCAGCTGGCTCAATATGAGATATTTGCTAACGACCCCAACTATATTAATAAAGAAGTGGATAAACTGCTGCAGGTAACTGCCGCCGACGTGATGAGGGTTTATAATAAATACATTAAAGGTAAAAACTATGTGGCTACCAGCTTTGTTCCGAAGGGTGAGATAGATCTGGCTCTGGAAAATTCTGAAAAAGCTGAAGTCCCGGAAGAAAAAATTATAGAAGGCGCTGAAGAAGAATTCGACACAGATAAAGAAGTAAGCTATAAGAAGACACCTTCCAGTTTTGACAGAAGTGTGGAACCACCTTACCATGGTAAACCTGAACTGAATATTCCTGAGGTATGGAATGCAAATATGCCTTCAGGATTGGAAGTTTTGGGAATCACAAATAATGAAGTCCCATTAGTTCAGTTTAGTCTGGATATACAGGGAGGACAACTCCTGGAAGAACCTTCAAAAGCCGGAGTATCTAATATGCTTGCAGGTTTGATGACAAAAGGAACCGCAAAAAAGACACCCGCCGAGCTTGAAGAAGCCATAGAATTGCTGGGAGCCAATATTCGTGTAAACGCCCAGGAGGATAAAATAAGCATCTACGGAAACACGCTGGCTAAGAATTATTCAGAAACCATGGAGCTGTTGAGGGAAATACTTCTAGAACCTCGCTGGGATAAGGATGAATTTGAACTTATAAAACAGCAAACCTTAAGCCGACTTCAGCAGGAAAAAGGCGATCCAAATAGTATCGCCGAAAATGAGTTCAAAAAACTCATATATGGAGAAAAAAGTATCCTTTCATATAATGAACTGGGAACTCCTAAAACTGTGGAGAATATTTCGCTGCAAGATTTGAAGAATTATTATGAGGAAAAACTGTCGCCCCTGAATTCAACTTTTTTAGTGGTTGGTTCTATTGAAAAAGATCAGGCCGTTAGTTCACTAAAAGCTATTTCGGCAAACTGGGCCCCAAAACAGGTTGATTTCCCTGAGATTCCTGAGTTTAAACTTCCGGAAAAATCAAAGGTGTATTTCTATGATGTGCCCGGCGCAAAACAATCGGTTTTTGCATTTGGCGCTCCTGCCCTTTCTGCTACCAGTGAAGATTTTTATCCTGCAGAGGTTATGAATTACAGACTTGGGGGAGGAAGTTTCGCTTCCAGGCTTACCCAGGAACTTCGAGAAGGCAAAGGCTATACGTACGGAATACGCTCCCAATTTGAGGGCAGAAATTATATTGGCCCATTTGTAATTAATAGTGGAGTAAGAACGAATATTACGTATGAAGCAGCTGAACTGGTTCGTGATATTTTAAAGAATTATCCTGAAACCTTTACCCAGGAAGATCTTGAAGTCACAAAAAGCTATATGATAAAAAGTAATGCCAGAAGGTTTGAAACTTTAGGTGCCAAACTGAATATGCTAAGTGAAATTAGTGATTATGGTTATAATTATGATTACGTAAAACAAAGACAGGAGGCTGTACAGGATATGACCGTAATGGAAATCCAGGATCTGGCTAAGAAGTATGTGGATCCCGACAGAATGTATTACCTAATCGTTGGAGATGCTGAAACACAGCTTGAAAAACTGGAAGATCTGGGATATGGCAAACCAATTCTTTTAAATCCTGAAAAGAATCAGAATTAAAATTTTATAAAAGCTTTAATGAATGGCGGGAATTAAAACTCCCGCCATTTTTATATCTTTTCAATTGTCTTACAGGCATTCCTAACCAAAAAAGAAAATTTGTCAAAAAAACAATCCTATATCCTAACCGCAAGTATTCTTGCTGTTTTAATAATTTTATACTTTTTCTATCCGCCTTTCCATGATTTCATTAATGAAACCTGGAATATACTCTGGAGCAGGGATGAAGAGAAGATTAGAAATTATTTTAAAGGCTTCGGATTCTGGGTCCCAATCGCCATAGTGATTGTTATGGTACTTCAAATATTTCTGGTAGTATTTCCCTCCTGGCTGCCAATGATCGTTGCCGTGCTGGCCTATGGATTCTGGGGAGGAGCCTTAATATCAATAACAGGGGTTTTCTGCGCCTCAAGTCTCGCCTTCTATTTGGGAAAATGGCTTGGAGAAGACCGACTCGAAAAAATCGCAGGCAAGTCTACCAATGAAAAAATAGGATACTGGGTTTCAAATTACGGGTTCTGGACTATAACCATATTTAGGATATCTCCTTTCCTTTCTAACGATGGAATAAGCATCATTGCAGGTATGCTTGGGATGAAATATCGAAAATTTATTATTGCCACGCTATGTGGCATTACTCCTTTAGCATTTGCCATAGCGTACTTTAGCCGGGAAACAGAAAAACTCAAGAATGGCTTGTACTGGATTGGCGGCGCGGGTATTCTTATCTACGGTATTTATGTCTATATAGATCACCGAAGGAGGAAGAAAGAGAAAAAATAAATTTAACTCTTCTTACCATTTTTTTATAATCACCATAAGGGTATCCTCCTTAAAAATATCTTAACTTCATCTGTAACGACCTGCATCTGGCATTTATAAGCCTGTAGAAATTATAATTCCGAATAAAAATAAACAAGATGAGTAGCTTAGAAAATATAAGGGAGATCCTGGGTGATGATGCGGAATATTACCTCGATCACACTTCAAAAAAAATAAGAAAAGACCGTTTACAGATTCCCGGACCCGAGGTGGTACAAAGTTTTCAAGATTCAGACCGGAATCCTCAGGTGCTCAGGAGTCTCGCGCAGTTGTATAATCACGGAAATCTTGGTGGTACCGGTTATATTAATATTCTTCCAATCGATCAGGGTATTGAACATTCGGCCATTTTTTCATTTTATAAAAATCAGGATTATTTTGATCCTGAAAATATTGTGAAGCTGGCTATTGAAGCAGGTTGTAATGGTGTGGCCTCTACCTTTGGAGTTCTGGCAAGACATTCCAGAAAATATGCTCACAAAATTCCGTTTATCGTTAAGATCAACCACAACGAACTCCTTACTTATCCGAATAAATATGATCAAATCCCGTATGGTTCTGTAAAAGAAGCCTGGAATATGGGAGCTGTAGCTGTAGGAGCCACTATTTATTTTGGTTCACAGGAAAGCAGCCGCCAGATCCAGGAAATCGCTAAGGCATTCGAGGAAGCTCATTCTCTGGGAATGGCAACTATCCTCTGGTGCTATACCCGAAATTCAGGATTTAAAATTGATAATGACGATTATCACGCCTCAGCCGATCTTACCGGACAAGCCAATCATCTGGGAGTAACTATAAAGGCAGATATAATAAAACAGAAACTACCTACCAATAATTTTGGCTATGAAAAGATCAATTTTGGCAAGTACAATGAAGAAATGTATGAAGCACTTACTACAGATCACCCAATTGATCTTTGCCGGCTACAGGTTGCGAATTGTTATATGGGGAAAATTGGTTTAATCAATTCCGGTGGTGGTTCCAAGGGAGAGAGCGATGTGAAAGAAGCCGTTAGAACCGCAGTTATAAACAAGCGTGCCGGCGGCTCCGGACTCATTATGGGTCGAAAAGCCTTTCAGCGTCCTTTAAAAGAAGGTGTCGATATTCTTAATAAGGTCCAGCAGGTGTATCTGGAAAAAGGTATTACGATCGCATGATCTTTACTTTATGGTTTAAGAAGTTCTAACTTTTATCTCTTTACGTGTTGGCTTTTCGGCGGTAACATTTAAAGCTTCTGCATAAAGGTCAAAGTCTGCAGCTTCTATGATCTTAACTTCATAGAATTCACCTGTTTTTAGATATACTGAAGTAGCATCGATCAACACTTCATTGTCGACATCTGGTGAATCAAATTCGGTACGGCCTACAAAATAATTTCCTTCTTTACGGTCTATAACCACTTGGAAGGTCTCCCCTATTTTCTGCTGATTCAGTTCCCATGAAATTTGAGACTGGATCTCCATGATCTCGTTAGCACGATCCTGCTTCACTTCCTGAGGCACATCGTCTTCAAGATTATAGGCATGAGTATTCTCTTCATGAGAATAGGTAAAGCATCCAAGGCGCTCAAAGCGCATTTCTTTAACCCATTCCTTTAATTCCTGAAAATGCTCTTCAGTCTCACCCGGATATCCAACGATAAGGGTGGTCCTAATTGCCATTTCGGGAACCGTTTTTCTGAATTCCTTCAGAAGTTTTGTAGTCTTTTCATGAGTAGTTCCACGTCTCATAGACTTTAGAAGATCATCTGAAATATGCTGAAGCGGAATATCAAGATAATTACAAACCTTAGGTTCACGTTTCATCACCTCCAGGACATCCATAGGGAAGCCGGTAGGAAAAGCATAATGCAAACGAATCCATTCAATACCTTCAACCTTCACAAGGTTTTCAAGCAATTCGGCAAGATTTCTCTTTTTATATAAATCCAGGCCATAATAAGTAAGGTCCTGAGCGATAAGGATAAGCTCCTTCACTCCCTGAGCAGCGAGGCCTTTAGCCTCCTTTACCAGCTGTTCTATAGGTGTGGATCTGTGACCACCACGCATCAAAGGGATCGCGCAAAATGAACACGGACGATCACAACCTTCAGCAATCTTTAAGAACGCGTAATTCTGCGGAGTAGTCGTGATTCTTTCTCCCAGCAATTCGTGCTTATAATCGGCTTCCAGAGCTTTTAAAAGAGAAGGAAGTTCTGTTGTTCCAAAATATTGATCTACGTTAGGAATTTCTTTTTGAAGATCGGGTTTATACCGTTCACTCAGGCATCCTGTCACAAAGACCTTATCAACTTCTCCCTGTTCCTTTTTTTCAACGAATTCAAGAATGGTATTTACCGATTGTTCCTTAGCATTATCGATAAAACCACAGGTGTTGATCACAACAATGTTCCCCTCCTGCTCATGGACCACATCTTTATTGCTGGCTTTAAGCTGTCCCATTAAAACCTCACTATCATATACATTCTTACTGCAGCCAAGAGTGACTACATTAATTCTGTTCTTCTTCCTTGATTTCGTCCTCATAAGTATTTTAATCTAAAGCGTTCTTTTCAAACGCGGCTGCAAAGATACAATCTAAAATTAGAAATAAAGAAGCTATTGATTTTGACTACTATCAAAACATATTTTTCTGAACAATCTTTATTATATTCACCTTCAATCCTATATAAAATGAAAAGATTTCTAACCTGCTTTATCCTGCTTTTTATCATTTCAAACATTACCGCACAACAAAGAGCCAGGGATCTTGGGATTGAAGTTGGAGTACTTCCTACAGGATCTAAAAATGCAATTACAGATGTGGAAGGAGTTCGTGTGGGTCACACAAGCCTTATTAAAGGAGATTCTGTTCGAACCGGAGTTACGGCTATCTTACCACATGCGGGGAATATTTTTCAGCAAAAAGTACCCGCGGCAGTATATGTAGGGAATGGTTTCGGAAAACTGGCCGGCACCACACAAGTAGAAGAGTTAGGAAATATTGAGACTCCCATTATTCTTACTAATACGCTAAATGTGCCTACTGGTATGAATGCTATTATTCAATTTACTTTAAATCAGAAAGGCAATGACGAAGTAAGATCGGTGAATGCCGTGGTTGGAGAAACGAATGATGGCTACCTGAATGATATCCGGGGTCAACATGTCAAAATCCCTGATGTATTAAAGGCTATAATAAATGCTTCGGAAGATAATATCCAGGAGGGTAATGTGGGAG
>JAGXII010000227.1 GCA_024635735.1 Christiangramia sp.
AGCCCAACGCAAAGGCATTCTTTGCTCAGTAAATCCGCTTTTTGCTGCTGGTATTCATTTGCCGGAAGGTCACTTTCTTTTAGCTGCCTGAGCTTTAATTTTTGATATTTACGGGAAGCGGTACAGATTGGCTTTTTGGTAAATTCGGTATTGGAGACTAAAAATTTCTCGGTACACGGACTTCCGGGCGATCCTTTTTCAATTCTTTGTAATCTTTCGGTTTCTGAAGTGGTTCCTTTTAAATAATTAAAACCTACTCCTAGAGGTGAGGATTGGCTCCTAATCACATCATTTTCTTTTGAATTTAGCAATAACTGCAGAGTTTTTTCATCTACTGTAGTTGCTTCGGGACAAAGCAAAAATGGTGTTCCCCAGCCTGTACTGTCTACGTTATAAAAGTCGTGCAGTAAACTATTTTCTTCAGCAGTGCCAATCCCACCCTGCACTGTAATTTTTATAGGATGTGGTCTGGAAAACCCTTGCAGGCCTTTTGCTTCTATCGCCGGATTATAAAGGCTGAAAAGGCTTTCCTCAAGTTCCTCCTTTTTTTCTTTAAATTCATTTAAAATAGGTCCCAGAAGCAATCCTTGCGTGGCGAAAACATGACCGCCACAGTTTAGGCCGGATTCAATCCTGAATTCACTTACCCAGATACCCTTTTTTGCCAGATATTTACCCTGTATAAGTGCAGATCTATAATCGCTAACTTTTATAACCACTTTCTTATGAAATTGTCCCCAGGAAATTGCATCGAATTCCCTGAAATCTTCCATATAATTGAATAGCCTGGGATTCATACCAGCCGAGAAAATAATGGCAGAATTTTTTAATTCACTGCTGGCATAGGCTCTTAAAGCGGTTAGAGCATCTGAACCATTCGGGATTACCTGATTGTCCTTGCCTTGATTGTCCTTATCAACTTTGGTCATGATATTGACCTCTATAGTTCCGGGATTCATTTTTTCTTTAAGCAGCTTCTCGAGTTTTTCTTTTTCCGAAGGATTATCTGAATGCAGAAACTTTTGAAATGTTTTTTTAAGTTCTCCTGAATCAGGAAGCATCTCAAAATATTTCATAAGATCTGAACCCAGCGAGAAAGTAGAATTCTTTATTTTTTCAAATTCAGAATTCACCATACTTTGCATTAGGTTCAGGTAATTGGTGATTCTCTTTACCCGATAATCCTTTTCCTTTATGCTTATGGGAATATATGTTTTGCCATTTTTCTGTGAGTAATACTTACGCATTACCTCCAATAAGTTGTCTTCAATGATTGAAATAGCCGAATTTATACCATAACAAGCCACTTTTATCGGTGAGTCAATAGAATATGCCAGGCCCATTACAGGTATGTGAAAAGTATGCGGTGTTGATATTTGCATTTAGAAATGAGTTTTAAGAGGTAAAGATGTTGGACCTTCTTTGTTTATAATATGACACAGGTCATATTTTGGTTCATTTCCAGCAAGGCTTATCCATAATTTAACAAAAAAATGGAGAGGCTATGCAAATTGAAGTTTAAAAATGCAGTTTTAGTAAATGAGGATTCCTTTAAGGTTTAAGGCCAGGAATAATAATATCGGCCACAGAATTTTTTTTCAATAGCTTAAAAAGGAACATAAAGGAAAAACTTAGTTATTCTCCTCTATTTTTTTATAGTATTCCTGTAGCACAAAAAAGGCCTTTTTCTTAATTCCATTGTTATCTATAAGGCCTTTGCGATTCCATCCTTGCTGAAACTCGGGATGATTCCTGCGGGGAGATCTAAAATCTGTAAGGATCCAGGGAGCTATTCCGGTATAATTTTCAGGCATTCTCTTCATCATTTTGATAGTTTCTTCAAAATACCACTGCTGAAATTCCTCGGTCCAGCGTTGGTTTTTATCTCCGTGATATCCGCCTTTGGCACCCGCGCCTGTTTCGCTGAAAAACAAAGGTTTGTCATAGGTGACTTCCCAGGTAGAATTTTCCTTGGCATTGGGTAATCCGCCATACCAGCCCAGGTATTCGTTGACCGAAACTATATCTGTAACCGCTCCCAAAGGATCGTCAATGATATTCTTTTCATTCTCGTGGTGAACTTCCAAAGCTGCCGAAACAAGACGGCTGTTATCCATTGATTTAGCTTTTGCGACCAGTGACTTCATAAATGCGGTTCGCGCAGGACTCAAAGGTGTTTCATTACCTACAGACCAGATGATGACTGAAGCCTTATTGCGGTCCCTAATAATCATTTCTTTTAATTGCTTCTTCGCTTTTTCCAGGACTTCGTCACTTTCAAAATCTATGGTCCAGTAAACCGGAATTTCAGACCATACCATAATTCCAAGAGAATCGGCAGTTCGGGTCATATGTTCGTTATGTGGATAATGTGCCAGCCTTACCATATTAGCGTGGAGATCTTTTGCCCAGCCCAGTAGTTGCTCAGCGTCTTTTTTCGTCTTTGCGCGGCGAACTTCCTGCGGAATCTCTTCGTGAATACTTATTCCGCTTAAAAAGATCTTTTTTCCGTTGAGCAATACATCCTTGCCGGAAACCCTAATGTCTCGGAAACCTATTTTATCACTTAGAGTATCATTCTGAAAAATGAAGTCTACTCGATATAATTTTGGATTTTCCGGAGACCATAGTTCCAGGCCTTTTACAGGCAATCTATATTCAAGGTTCTGCCCTTTGATTTGTAGTTTTTCACTCAGTTTAAGTTCTGGAATGGAAACAGTAACTACTGAAGTTTCTTCAGGTTCATTCAGTTTTAAACAGCCCGTAAGCGTTTGATTGTTTTTGTCTTTCGAAAATTCCTTCGGGTTTAGTTGCAGCGAATACTGCTGAATAAAATTCTCTGGCATTAAAAGGAGCTTTACGTCGCGGGTGATACCACCAAAATTCCACCAGTCGGTATTCACAGTTGGGATTTCATCGGCGTGCCGTTTATTATCAACCTTAACCACCAGGAAATTCCCGGTTGGCTTTAGCAGGTCTTTCGGGATTTCAAAATTAAAGGGTGTAAAGCCCCCTTTATGCATACCCAGCTTTTTACCGTTTAAGTAAACATGGGTCTCGTAGTTAACTGCGCCAAAATATAAAAAGGCTCTTTGGAATGATTCGGCGTCAGTTATATTAAATTCCCGCTGATACCAGACAGTCCCTTCATAATATTTAAAGACAGGATCCTGTGAATTCCAATCGCCGGGAACTTTAAGGCTATACTCGTCCGAATAGGAATGTTCTACACGATCTGAAGGTTTATTTACAACCGGCCTGTTCCAGTAAGCCTCAGGATCGGCTTCATTTCGCTCCTTATACCTGTAATCATAAAATCCATTTTCATAAGGATCTATAATATAATGCCAGTTTCCATTTAATGATATATTTTTCCGGTTTTGGGTATTAATGATGAGATCCTCCTGGGCCTTTCCGGGAAATGTATTTAGCAATAAAAGGAAGGCCAGAAAATAGAGTGTTTTATAATTCATAAATGCTGAATTTGTTTAAGTCTGTATTGTTTGTTGAAGATGATCAGGCTCTATTTTAATAAAACCGAAAGCTTGAATCCCATCTAAAATAGGGAATAAATCCTAAACACTCATCGATAAGTCATTGCTTTAGAAACAAGAATAAAAAAAGCACCGCATTACGCAGTGCTTTTCATTTTTATATATGAAGGCTTTCTAATTCAGCATTTCGTATAATTTCTCGGCTACCAAACCGGAAGAAGCTGGATTCTGACCTGTTACCAGGTTCCCATCCACAAGAGCATATTCTTCCCAGTCCCCGGCTTTAGAGTAGATTCCGCCATTTTCTTTCAGCATATCCTCTACTAAGAAAGGGACTACCTTGGTGAGTTGAACTGCTTTCTCCTCACTATTGGTAAATCCTGTCACTTTTTTACCTTTTACTAAAGGTTTACCATCGCTGGTTTTTACATTCTTCAAAGCGGCAGGAGCGTGGCATACAAAACCGATAGGTTTATGAGCTGCATTAAAACTTTCTATAAGCCCGATAGAATCTCTGTCTTTTGAAAGATCCCAAAGTGGTCCGTGACCTCCCGGATAGAAAACGGCATCATAATCTTCGGGTTTCATTTTAGACAAAACCTCGGTATTGTTGATCACCTTTTGTGCAGCCTCATCCTTTTTATAACGTTTAGTATCCTCGGTTTGGGCATCCTCTGTATCGCTGCTTGGATCTATTGGAGCTTTTCCTCCCTTTGGGGTAGCCACCGTAATGTCTGCGCCTTTATCCAATAGTTTGTAATACGGATTGGCGAATTCTTCTATCCAGAATCCTGTTTTTTTTCCTGTATCTCCCAGTTCGTCATGGGAAGTGAGTACAAATAATATTTTCATAGTTTTTGTTTTTTTTGATTTATTCTGACTTCAGAATACCTAAAAAGTTATCTGAAATCTGTAAATGACAAACTAGGGAATAGCCACAAATTTTTGTGTTATAGGAAGACTAAAGTTTTATGCGAAAAGCACAAGAAAAGTCTAAAAGATCTCTTTTCCTGTAATAAAAATTTTCATTTTGATTTATAAAATAAAGGAGGTATGAATGGTGAAATAACATTGATTAAATTGTAAATGAATTAAGTATTAATCATTGAATTAGCCTAAAAAAATAAAAGCTTAAAATTATTCAGCTTTTTGCATTTAAGTAAAGGCCTGAGTAACATCCGGGCATTATATATTTAGTTATTTACCCGCAGAATATTCGTATTTTTATAATCAGTGAATTTTATCCCGGACCTATCTATCTTCTTATTTATGCTTATTGATCTCAAATAATCGATTAGTATGAGAACCAGTAACCAAAAAAGAAATCTTACGCTTCTTGTTGCCTTCGCCATTATTGTTGTGATATGTATGATCGCCTTGTTTTTCCTTCTTAGCAGAACTTCTGGTGACCAAGAATATGAGGAGGTTGAGCAGGAAATGAAGGACCCATTAAGTGCCAATTATGATTCTTTTGATCTGGATGATTCCCCGGCTAATCAACAAATTAAATACGGTTACGAGCTTTTTACAAAGACCGCGCAGTATATAGGTCCGGAAAATGGCAGGAATAAAGCCTATTCCGGAAATAATCTGGCCTGTAATAACTGTCATTTAGATGCCGGGACCAAACCTTATTCGGGAATGCTTATAGGAGTTATTAACCGTTTTCCACAGTACAGGGGGCGGGAAGATAAAACCGGAAGTATTGAAGAGAGAATTAACGGCTGCATGGAAAGAAGCATGAATGGGGAGGCACTGGCGGAGGATGGAAAGGAGATGAAAGCCTTTGTGAGTTATTTAAAATGGCTTAATCGTTATGCTCCCGAAGATGGAAAAGTGGAAGGGGTTGGTTATACTCAAATAGAAATTCCCAGTAGACCGGTGGATCTTAAAAAAGGTGAGAAGCTCTTCGTGGCAAAATGCGTTGCCTGTCATGGACCGGAAGGTAAGGGAGTCTCTCTTAATAATTTACCGGGGTATCTATATCCGCCATTATGGGGAGAGGATTCTTATAATAATGGTGCCGGTATGGCCCGGGTAATTACAGCAGCCCAGTTTATGAAAACCAATATGCCCTTTGGAGTAAGCTTTGAAAACCCTTTGCTAACAGATGAAGAATGCTATGATATTGCAGGATATATAAATCAGCAGCCACGACCTGTAAAAAAGGAACTTGAGAAAGATTTCCCCGATCTAAAACGAAAGCCGGTTTCTGCACCTTATCCCCCTTATGCCGACACCTTTTCCGTAAAACAACACCAAATAGGGCCTTTTCAGCCAATTATGGACTTTTACAAGGAAAAGTATGGTATTACCAAAACCAAATAAACAATAACTTTAATAATCTGGTTTTAAGCAAGTTAATCTTATTTTTATTTCTTAAATTTAATCCTGCCTCAGTTCTGAATGGAAAATTATTGTATCATTTAATCAGTATTAAATATGAAAATCAATCAATTGAATTCTAGAAGAGACTTCTTAGGAACTCTGGTACTTGGAGCTGCCGTTGGCAGTATCTCATCGGTAATTGCAAGCCCAAGAGACGAAAAATTTTCAGCTTCAACAAAAGCGAATCTTAGTGATCCCGAAAAGTGGATGGAAAAAATTAAAGGATCCCACAGGATAGTGTTTGACGGGTCAACCCCTTATAATAGTTTCCCCGTTATCTGGAACTGGGCTTTTTATTTAACCAATAATCAAACGGGAGTTCCCGATGAAGACATTACCGCAATGACGGTCCTTAGGCATGATGCTATTCCACTTGCACTGGAAGATAGGATATGGGAGAAATATAAGCTAGGAGAAATGTTCAAAATAGATGATAACATTAAAAAAGCATCTTCTCTTCGAAATACGGTTTATGAACCCAAGGATGGCGATTTTCCTCTTCCTGGTATAGACGGAATAAAAGCTTTGCAGGAGCGAGGAGCGATGTTTTGTGTATGTGACCTTGCCTTAAACGTTTTTAGTTCCTTTGCTGCAAAAGCCATGGAAAAGGATGCCAAAGAAGTCTATAACGATTGGGTAAGCGGAGTGCTTCCCGGTATTCAAATTGTACCTTCAGGAGTATGGGCTCTTGGCAGGGCACAGGAACACGGCTGTGGTTATATTTACGCAGGTGGATAATTCAAATTTTAAAATCTAAAAAAATGAAACGATATTTGATTCTAATACTGGTTTGTTTTCTATCCCTGAGTACTGTGGGACAGGAAAAACCAGTCAAGGTAGTTTTTGATGTGACCAGTAGTGATGTAAAGGTTCAGGAATCGGCAGTCCGGCATGTGAAAATGATGGCTGAGTCCTATCCGAATTCTCAATTCGAAATGGTGGGTTACAGTGGTGCCCTGGACATGTTTCTAAACGAAAAATCCACGGTAGCTGAGGACATAAAAATGCTGGCTCAAAAGCCTAATATTACTTTTGCAGTGTGTGAGGCCACCATGGCAAGACATAGTGCCACTGAAAAAGATCTTATCCCGGGTGTAAAGCCGGTTCCAGACGGGATTCTGGAAATTGCCAACAAACAGCAACAAGGATGGAGTTATATCAAAGAGCAGTAAGAAAATGAAGTTATAGTTCTCTAACAGGCTCCTTGAAGTCACTTTGGAGTTGTCTTTTTCAGGAAAAAGAAACCGGTTATAAAATAAAAAATTCCGGTTCATTAAAAGCCCCCTGTAAAAGGGGGATTAGAGATAAGTTAAAATAATGCTAATTCAGTAATATGAAATCTTTTTTTCGTATCTTAACATTGTCATTCAGGGTGCTACATTAAGTTGGGCTGAGATTAAACCTGTTGATTGTTTGGGTAATTCCAGATGAAGACTATGACATCAAAGGGAACGGTTAATGTGAAATATTCATTTTTGTTCCCTTTGTTTTTTTATTGAGTTTCTCCTTCTTAAAGAAGCTGATTTTTTGAATTTTATCAGATTAAGCTTCTCTTGCAGCTCTTCACCTGTAACTCTTCAATATATTTTCCTTTTAAAAATTGAGTCTGTTCTAAAGTTTAAGCAGAATATTTTATGATTTAAGAATTTATTATCTTGTTAAGCTCTTAAATACTTCAATCAAAATTATGAAATACAAAATTTACTACTTTCTCAGCTTCCTTCTGCTGGGAACTTTCGCTATGAATGCGCAGGACAGCATTAGCATGGCGCAAATTGATACCCTAACCACCAAAGAACTTCCACTTAAACCACAAAGAAAAATCTCCTTTAATACTAAGGTGGGAACCTGGATGTCTGTAGATGTTAGCCCCGATGGGAAAAACATTGTATTCGATATGATGGGAGATCTATATAGAATTCCAATTACTGGAGGAAAGGCTGAAAAGCTTACAAAAGGGCTGGCGTATGATGTGCATCCGCGATATAGCCCTGATGGGAAAAGCCTGGTATTTATTTCAGACAAGAATGGAGCAGATAATGTGTGGACTATGGATTTGGAAACCAAAGAAATGAAGTCTGTTTCAGAAGATAAAAATCAGAATTTCTTTTCGGCTGACTGGACTTCAGATGGAGATTATATCGTTGCCGCAAGAGGAAGACGAAATATAAAATTGCATCTATATCACAAAGATGGCGGTAGCGGGGCAGAACTCATCAAAGAACCTGAAAACCTAAAGACTATTGATCCAAATTTGAGTCCCGATGGAAAAACTATATACTTCTCCCAGCGAAAAGGTGGGTGGAATTACAATGCTCAGTTTCCCCAGTATCAGGTAGGGACCTACGATATGGAGAAAGGCGATGTGGCAACAATTACATCAAGGTATGGATCTGCCTTTACGCCCACGGCTTCTCCAGATGGAAAATGGCTGGTGTATGGCAGCCGTTTTGAGGACCAGACAGGACTCGTTATAAGAAATCTTAAAAGTGGAGAAGAAGACTGGCTGGCGTACCCTGTTCAAAGAGATGATCAGGAATCTATAGCCGCACAGGGAGTCTTACCCGCTATGAGTTTTACACCCGATAGTAATAATCTGATAGTTTCTTATGGAGGAAAATTTCATAATCTATCTATTCAGGATAAAACTGCTAAAGAAATCCCGTTCGAGGTTGACCTCAATCTTGATTTAGGTCCTGAGGTAATGTTTAATTATCCAATAAAAGATGAACCAACCGCGCAGGTAACACAAATACGGGATGCTGTTCCTTCACCTGATGGTTCTAAACTTGCCTTTACGGCGCTTAACCGCCTTTATGTGATGGATTTTCCAAATGGAAAGCCAAAGCGTCTTACAGATAATGACTTTACGGAAGCTCATCCCACCTGGTCTCCGGACGGAAAGACTATTGCATTTGTTACATGGGAAAATAAGGGAGGATATATTTATCGTGTTGATGCGAATGGTAGAAACTTAAAGAAATTAACTGCAGAAAGCGGTGTTTATTCTAATCCGGCATGGTCCTACAAAAGGGATAGAATTGTCTTCACCCGTGGAGCGGCTCAAACCTACAGGAATATAACCCAGGCGATTGAATCAAGAACTTATGAAGACCTGGCCTGGATACCATCAGCCGGAGGGG
>JAGXII010000228.1 GCA_024635735.1 Christiangramia sp.
AATCTGATGAAGCAGTAGTGACAGATGATATGGACCTACTGGATTTAATCAACCAAAAAAGTAATTAGTCTGCAAGTATGTGCTTAATTTAGCAACCAATAAAACCATTTAAAATTCCGGTTCCTGAATGCCACAAATCATAAAAGTAATTATCCCTGCATTTAATGAAGCCGATTCCATAGCTTATGTAATAAAGGAAATTCCGGAAATAGTGGAAGAAATTATTGTGGTCAGCAATAATTCTACCGATGATACCGAACTGAATGCCAGAAATGCCGGCGCCACCGTTCTTTCGGAATCGCGAAAGGGTTATGGATATGCCTGTTTAAAAGGCATGACCTATATCGCATCTCAAAATAAGACTCCGGATATTATCGTATTTCTAGACGGGGATTATTCAGATTATCCAGAAGAGTTAATGAAGGTCGTAAAGCCCATACTCGAAGATAATAAAGACTTTGTTGTTGGCGCCAGGGTGGATGAATTGAGGGAAAAGGGATCGATGACCTTTCCGCAAAAATTCGGGAACTGGCTGGCCACTAAATTGATGAAATTATTTTTTAAGTCCCGTTTTACCGATCTGGGACCGTTTCGGGCTATAAAGTATGAAAAATTACTAGCGCTGGAAATGGAAGACAAAACTTATGGCTGGACTGTTGAAATGCAGCTCAAGGCTTTACGACAAAATCTAAGCTATACCGAAGTGCCTGTGCATTATAGAAACAGGATAGGCGTTTCAAAAGTTTCCGGAACCATCAAAGGTGCTATCTTTGCAGGTGTAAAGATTCTCGGTTGGATTTTTAAATATTGTTTTAAATGATAGACTTAACGTTAATAACAATTTATACGCTCGCGTTATTCGTTATTTTTATTTACAGCCTCTCCCAGCTTCAGTTGCTTTTAAATTATCTGAAGGCGACCAGAACAACCGATACTTCTGAAAAATATGACTTCTCTGAAGTTGAGTTTCCCCTGGTGACCATCCAGCTACCACTTTATAATGAATATTATGTGGTAGAGCGACTTTTAAAGAATATCGCCAGGATCAATTATCCTGAGCAGAAACTTGAGATCCAGGTTCTGGATGATTCTACCGATCATTCTCTTAAAAGAACGGCTGAACTGATAGCTGAAATTCAAAAGAAAGGAATTGATATTAAGCATATTAAGCGTGAAAACCGCAGCGGATATAAGGCCGGAGCATTAAAGGAAGGTCTTAAAGTCGCCAAAGGAGAATTCATCGCGGTCTTTGATTCCGATTTTATGCCGGGAAAAAACTGGCTTATGGAAACCCTTCCTTATTTTAAGAATCCCGAGATAGGCGTGGTACAGACCCGCTGGGGGCATTTAAATCGTGATTATTCCCTTCTTACAAGAATACAGGCTTTCGCTTTGGATTTTCATTTCATACTTGAACAGACAGGGAGAAATTTTGGAAGAAATTTTATCAATTTTAATGGAACCGCCGGGATCTGGAGAAAGGAATGCATCCTTGATGCCGGGAACTGGAGCGGGGATACCTTAACCGAAGATCTTGACCTGAGTTACAGGGCACAGATGAAGAAATGGAAATTCAAGTATCTCGAAAATGTGGAAACTCCGGCAGAATTGCCCGTTGTTATAAGTGCGGCGAGGAGCCAGCAGTTTCGTTGGAATAAAGGGGCAGCTGAAAATTTCAGGAAGAACTATGGGAAATTATTCCGGGATAAATCGGTTTCTTTCAGCACTAAATTTCACGGTTTTTTCCATCTGCTTAACTCCAGTATGTTCCTGATTGTTTTGCTGCTTGCTGTTTTAAGTGTACCCATGCTATATATTAAAGCCCATAATCCGGAATTGGGAGGGTACTTTAACGCACTCGCCGGTTTCGCCATAAGTACCGTAATTTTCTTTTTCTGTTATTACATCGCTTATGCCAGAATTCATGGAAAAGGTCTGATAAGCTTTTTTAAGTTTATCGGGATGTTCCTTACTTTCTTTTCCATCGCCATGGGATTTTCAGTGCATAATTCGCTTGCCGTTCTGGAAGGTCATTTCGGGAAACGCTCTGAATTTATCAGAACTCCAAAATTCAATATCAATTCCCTGAAAGACTCCTGGAAAGGGAATACCTATCTTCAAAACCGGTTCTCAAAAAATATTATTATTGAAGGTTTGCTTTGCCTTTATTTTGGTTTTGCGATTTGGAGCGCTTTTAAACTTGGCGACTTCGCCCTGCTTATTTTTCATTTCATGCTGTTTTTCGGATTCGGATTCGTTGTCTTTAAAAGTCTGAAAGCTGAAGTTTGATTAATTTAGCATTTAGCAGATCATACTAAATGGATTTTAGAAAACTCAAACTCTACCAGACACCCATAATATTTGTGCTTTCCTGTGTGGCTTTTTATGCTGCATTTGCTTATGATCTGGAGCGTACTGACTTCATTAAACTGGCGGGCCTGTATCTCGCGATATTTTACCTCAGTTTTAAGCTCATACAGATGCAGAAACATAACTTCTGGTTTCTGGCCGGAGCTGCCTTGATTTTTAGATTGGTATTTCTGTTTGCAATGCCTAATCTTTCCCAGGATTTCTTTCGTTTTATATGGGATGGAAGATTAATTGCCGGGGGATGGAATCCTTTTCAGTTTATTCCGGATAACCTAATGGCAAATCCAGATTTTACCGTAAGCCAGGCCAATACTTTACTGGAAGGAATGGGTAGTTTAAGCGCTGGTCATTTTTCAAATTATCCACCCTTAAACCAGCTCATATTCGCGATTGCCGGATGGCTTGCTAAAAACAGCATTCTTGGTTCGGTTATTATTTTCAGGCTGGTGATTATTCTTGCAGATCTGGGAACACTTTTCTTCGGAAGAAAACTTTTAAGCGCGGTAGGGCTAGATGAAAACCGGATCTTCTGGTATCTCCTTAATCCATTTATCATAATTGAAATGACAGGGAATCTTCATTTTGAAGCGGTCATGGTCTTTTTCCTGGTGCTTTCTATTTATTTGCTTCATAAAAGAAAAAGATTCTGGAGTGCCGTTTTACTAGGTTTGTCGGTTTCGGTTAAACTATTACCATTGATATTTCTGCCTTTGCTATTCAAATATTTCTTTAATCCTTCGACTCCGCTCAGTCAGACGAACAAGTCAGGTGAGAATGTAAATAACATAAAGACTAGTCATCCTGGGCGCAGTCAAAGGATAGACGGATTCTGGAAGCTGTTCTTATATTACATTGTTTGTATTTCAACAGTGATCCTTTTATTTTTACCGTTTTATTCCGAAGAAGTTGTTCTTAATTTTATGGAAAGCGTGGGACTCTGGTTCGGAAAATTCGAATTTAATGCCAGCCTTTATTACATTATACGTTGGTTTGGATATCAGGCCAAAGGCTATAATATTATTGAAAGTGCCGGAACGGCTTTGGCTGTTTCCACCTTTTTGCTGGTGCTGATCCTCGCTTTTTTAAGAAAATACGATTCCACCAAAAGGCTGATTACAAATATGCTTTTTGCGGTGAGTATTTACCTGGTTTTTTCAACTACCGTTCATCCCTGGTATCTGGCAATTCCTTTGATTCTGAGCGTCTTCACAGAATATAAATACGTGATTGTCTGGACTGCTGCCATTGTTTTAAGCTATTTTACTTATTCCAACCCTGAATTTAAAGAGAATTTATGGCTGTTAGGTCTTGAATACCTGATAGTTTTCGGGTATTTTATTTATGAAAGTCTAGATGAAAAGCAGAAGTCGGGAATCCTATCTTAAAGGTTCCGGAGCCTCTTCATCTTCTTTGATCAGATATATATCCCGAAGGTAAATAAGCGCGCCGAAAAAGTGCGCTGAAATAAGAACCGGGTCATTTCTAAAACATCCGTAAGTGAAAAGAAAGGCTGAGCCTAAAAGACTGAGAATCCAGAAACCCCTGGGAAGACTGGACTCATGATGTTGTTCAGAATAATACCACTGGTAGAAGAATCTCGAAGTATATATTAACTGTCCCAGTATACCCAAAGAAATTAGCCAGGTAGAGAGGTTTTCACCTATCACCAGGTCCGACCATTCAAGTGTGCCGAAGAAAATAATATAAGCTGAGATAGCTACAGGAAATATGGTCACCAGGATCTTAAAGAAGATATTCCGGTTTTTCCATTCGCCCTGCATTCTCAGATTCCTCCAATAAACTCCATAAGTTAGAAACTGGCCTAACATGATTGCGAGGTCTTCTCTCAGGTAACCGTATGTAAAAAGCAGAATAGCGGCAAGAAGGCTGAGTTTCCAGAAAAGAACCGGAGTTTCCACTTTTTTGGCCTTTTCAGAAAGAAACCATTGGCTTACAAGTCGGGCTGAAAATAAGAGCTGAGCTAAAAAACCTATTCCAAAAACTATCCAGTTATTCATACACTCTCACTTTCAAAAATCCACCAAAAAAAAGGCTGTTCAATAGCCATGTTGTAATAAACAAAAAATTGAACAGCCTTCAATACTGAGTTTAAGTATTTATCACATATCTAAGAGATATGCGAAAATAAGGGGCGCAACTATGGTCGCGTCACTTTCTATAATATGTTTCGGGGTTTTGATATCCAGTTTCCCCCAGGTGATCTTTTCGTTTGGAACAGCTCCCGAATATGATCCGTAGCTGGTCGTAGAATCTGAAATCTGACAGAAATAGCTCCAGAAAGGAGTTTCGGTTCTTTCAAGATCCTGATATAACATTGGGACCACACAAATTGGGAAATCTCCCGCGATACCTCCTCCAATCTGGAAGAAACCGATGCCTTTTTCAGAATTACCGGTATACCAGTCGGCAAGGAACGTCATGTATTCGATACCAGATTTCATAGTGCTCGCCTTCAGTTCACCTTTGATGACATAAGAGGCGAAAATATTTCCGAGTGTACTGTCTTCCCATCCGGGCACTACCATAGGCAGGTTCTTTTCAGCTGCGGCGTACATCCACGAATCCTTCAGATCAATTTCATAATGCTCTTCCAGAACTCCGCTTAAAAGCAGTTTATATAAATACTCATGTGGCAGGTATCTTTCTCCTTTCTCTTCGGCATCTTTCCAGATCTTAAAGATATGTTCCTGAATTCTTCTGAAAGCTTCTTCCTCGGGAATACAGGTGTCTGTAACACGGTTAAGACCTTTTTCCAGAAGATCCCATTCTTCCTGTGGTGTAAGGTCGCGATAATGAGGTACACGTTTATAGTGGGAGTGTGCAACCAGGTTCATCACATCTTCTTCCAGGTTCGCCCCGGTACAGGAGATGATATGAACTTTATCCTGCCGGATCATTTCTGCGAATATTTTACCAAGTTCAGCGGTACTCATTGCCCCGGCAAGGGAAACAAGCATTTTTGAGCCCTGCTCCAGCTGCTTCTCATAATCCTTAGCGGCATCTACAAGTGCTGCAGCATTAAAGTGCTTATAATATTTTTCAATGAACTGTGATATTTGTCCTTTATTCATCTTCGTCGTCTTCGTTGTAATTTTGATATTTGAATTTATAGCTCAACATTTTATAGTAGAGTTTTGCCGCGAGAAAATCAGATGATTTTTCATCAGGATTAGGGCAAAGTTCTACAATGTCAAAGCCTACTACATTTTTCTTTTTGTACATCATTTTCAGGAATTCCAGGGTTTCATACCAGAAGAGTCCGCCTGGTTCAGGCGTTCCTGTTGAAGGCATAATGCTGGGATCAAAAGCGTCCAGATCTATAGTGATAAACACGTTTGGTGTCATTTGGCCAATAGCGTCATCCTGCCAGTCTTCATAAAGGTCATGAGCAAAATACACCTGATTCTCGTCCATATGATCCAGTTCTGAAACATCCATGGAGCGAATTCCCACCTGTACAAGGTTGGTTGTTTTGCTGGCCTCATGCACCGCGCAGGCATGATTGCAACTAGAGCCTTCATATTCCGGTCTAAGATCGGCATGAGCATCAATTTGTACTACCGTAAGGTCTTCAAACGATTCATTGAAAGCTTTAATACTTCCAATAGAAACCGAATGTTCCCCTCCAAAAAGAGTTACAAACTTATCCTGTTTAATATAATTCTTAGTGGTCTTATAGACGGCTTCCACTATTTTCTCAGGAGAAGAATCCTCAGTCACGGGTGGTGCCAGGTATATTCCTTTTCTATAGACTTCACTGCGCGTCTCAATATCAAAAAGCTCCATATTTTCCGACGCGTCTAAAAAAGCATCCGGACCTTTATCTGACCCTTTTTGCCAGGTACTGGTACCATCGTAGGGTACAGGAATCAATACCACTTGTGCCTCGTCTATTCTGGCATATTTATCAGGTATCCCGGCGTAATTCTTTTTACTCATGACTTACTTAATTGGTTATTAGTTTTTTAAATTTAAAAAAATTAATTGGTTGAATTATATCCCAGTATATTCAGCATATCTTCTGCAGTTTGCTGCTCACTGAAAAGGCTGGTTGTTAGCTTTCCATTTTCGTCTTTATCTATAAGGATATGTTTTGGTTGCGGGATAAGGCAGTGCTGTAATCCGCCAAAACCACCAATAGTATCCTGATAGGCTCCGGTATTAAAAAATCCTATATATAAAGGTTTTTCTTTTTTGAATTTTGGAAGATAGATCGCGTTGGTATGCTGCTCTGAGTTATAGTAATCGTCACTATCACAGGTGAGTCCTCCAAGCAAAACTCTTTCATATTCGTCATTCCAGCGATTAACCGCCAGCATCACGAATTTTTTACTAATCGCCCAGGTGTCTGGCAATGTGGTAATAAAAGAAGAATTAATCATATTCCACTTCTCACGATCATTCTGCTGCTTTTGATATAGAATCTCATAGATCGCTCCACCACTTTCTCCTACGGTAAAGCTTCCAAATTCTGTAAAAATATGAGGAACCTCCACTTCAGCTTCTTCACAGGTAAGCTTGATCTGGTTAATAATCTCGTCTACCATATACTGGTAATCATACTCAAAGGCCAGTGAGTTCTTTACCGGAAATCCTCCTCCAATGTTAAGGCTGTTCAGAGTAGGACAAATCCTCTTCAAATTAATATATACTTTAAGACATTTATTAAGTTCGTTCCAGTAATACGCAGTATCACGAATTCCCGTATTGATAAAGAAATGAAGCATTTTAAGGTCTACCTGCTCATTATCTTTGAGTTGTTTGTTGTAAAAAGGAACAATATTCTTATACCCAATTCCAAGCCGGGAGGTGTAGAATTCGAATTTCGGCTCTTCTTCAGAAGCGATCCGGATTCCAACCTGGAATTTTCCTTTTATGCTTTCAGTAAGCAGTTCTAATTCCTCATAGTTATCTATAATAGGAATGCAGTTGCGGTGACCACTGTTCAATAACCTGCTGATATTTTCTATATACTGATCTCTTTTGAAACCATTACAAAGCACCCAGGTATCATTGGTAATTTTACCTATCTTCTTAAGTTTCTCTACAATATTGATATCGAATGCCGAAGAAGTTTCAATATGGATGTCGTTCTTCAAGGCTTCATTCAGTACATGTTCAAAATGAGAACTTTTGGTACAATAGCAATAATTGTAAGACCCTGGATAATTATGCTTTTCGATGGCATTGTTAAACCATGTCTTCGCACGGGAGATATTTTCTGAAATTTTTGGAAGATAGGTGAACTTTAAAGGGGCCCCGTATTTCTTCACGAGTTCCATGAGGTCGATATCGTGGAACCGCAGCTCACTGCCCTCTAACGTGAATTCTTCCTGCGGAAAATAATAGGTCTGGTCAATTAGGTCGCTGTACTTGGTATTCAATTTGGTATATTAATTTAAGGCTAAAAATTAGAGAATAATTTAAAGGGTCAAAAGAATCGACTGGTAAATTAATGTTAAGAATAGGGTTCAGGGGTTTTTGAAGTAGAAAAAATCCACCTATTGCTGGCCGGGATTGGGATTTTCGGGTATTGGAGACCCTGTAAGAAAAAAATTTATTCAATTACATAAATATCCAGCTGAAGCTATTGTTGGCTCCATCTTTTTGACGAGATAAAAGTATTAAAAAAATATTCTGTTTGATCAAAAAAATGATCAGTGCATTCCAAGGTTAATAACCTCTTGTTCAGTAAGGGATCTTGATCTTCCGCGGGAAAGATCTTTTTTGGTAAGTCCGCCAAAAACCACGCGATCCAGGCTCTCTACTTCGTATCCCAGGCTCTTAAAAATACGGGTAACAATGTGTTCCTTTATACTTTTTAGTTCCAGGCCTACTTCGGTATGTGGCTTATCTTCAATAAAGCTCACATCGGTAATGGTCACTTTTGAACCTTCTATATAAACTCCCTTTTTAATAGAATCAAGATCTTCCTGACTAAGGGGTTTATTCAGAGTTACCTGATAGATCTGGCGAATACCGTTTTTGGGTTTAGCCAGTTTTTTAGCAAGTGTTCCATCATTGGTGAATAATAACAGCCCTTTTGCCTGGTTGTCCAGTTTACCAACAGGACTAACTTTTGCCTTGGTAGCTTTTGAGATAAGCTCCATCACTGTTCTTCCTCCTTTTTCAGGATTTCCGGTTACAAAGAATCCGGCAGGTTTATTAAGCAGAATATACTCCGGTTTTTCAGGATTTAAACGTCTGCCGTCAAACCTTACGTCATCGCTTAATTTTACACGATATCCCATTTCAGTAATGGTTTCACCGTTTACTGTAACATTTCCGGCAGTGATATACAAGTCTGCTTCACGTCGTGAACAAATTCCAGAATTAGCAATGTATTTATTAAGACGAATGCCATCAAGATTAGATAGTGGACTCTTCTCCATTTTCTTCTTTATAGGAGCGTTTCCACGGGCATGTGATTTTTTTCGCTGGCCACCACCCTGTCTCCCGCTGTATTTTCCCTGTGAAGATCTGTCGTTTCTACTCATCGCTTAATTTTTTGCAAAGATACAGTTTAGCCGTTGAGGAAGCCAAGTATTTAGAAAAAGTTTTAGAATGAAGGATTTAGCATCAAATCGTTAAAAGACACGGTTAAGAACTTCATCAATATCTATAAGAAGAATTCCGAAGACACCGGCCACAATAATCAGCTTTAAAATATTATGCAATAAGAGATATTGCCATTTCGCATTGCTAAAATAGAGTAGCAGAAGGAAAATAATTAACAGAAATAGCGACGCGTAAAAATAATAATCCATATGGCCTATCTCAAACCTTGTGATAAGAAGAATAGCCGGAACTATGGCAAGTATAGCGCAAATTGAAAGGAAGAACTTACTCCAGTTTTCTCCATAGACAATGGGGATAGTATGGTAATTCTGGGCGAGATCACCCTGCATGTTCTCGAGGTCTTTAACCAGCTCCCGCATAACGATCATCAGGTACAAAAAGGTGGCGTGTATAAAAATGACAGTTTCAAAATTCTTGTAATAAACGAAGATCACGAAAAACGGAGTGATGGTAAGAATGGAGGCCACAAGGTTTCCTAAGAACAGAATTCTCTTTAACCTGTGTGAATAGAGCCATATGACAAAAATGTAGATCGAAAAGAAGACAACCGCTCGAAATGAAACATAACTGGCGAAAAATACAGCCGCAAAATTCAGAATAAAGTAGACCGAAAGTTTTGTACGCTGACTAATAACCCTGTCCAGCATGGTTTTATTAGGGCGATTGATCAGATCTTTTTCACTGTCGTAAAAGTTATTGATAATATAACCGGAAGCGATCACGCTTGCCGAAGCCAGGATCAAAAAGAAAAGATTGGGATCAAATAGAATCTGCCTTAGCGGCAGGTCATGGGCCAGAA
>JAGXII010000229.1 GCA_024635735.1 Christiangramia sp.
CAGATATGTTTAAGAAATTTGGCTTTGCCTTCTTTTTCTCCAATATTCAGCTGTCGCTTTTTATCATAAAAACTGTTCTCATCATTATGAGCAAGAAGATTCTTTATTAGGAGGCGTTTGTTAATCATTTGCTGGGAGGTGTACTAAAGCCTGTTATTTTTTGTCTATAATCGTACTTGAGGCCTGTGCAGTTGGCATTACAGTGAGATCTGCAATATTTACATGATAAGGCCTTGTAACAGTAAAATGAATAATATCAGCAATATCTTCAGGTTGCAATGCTTTAAAACCCTGGTAAACCTTTTCCGCTTTTTCAGTATCTCCTTTGAAACGTACCTCGCTAAATTCTGTTTGTACCAGTCCCGGGTTAATTGCACCTACTCTGATGCCGTTACCATTTAAATCTATGCGCATTCCCTGATTAATGGCATCTACCGCATGTTTGCTGGCACAGTAGACATTTCCGTTTGGGTAGACTTCTTTTCCGGCTGTAGAACCAATATTAATTATATGTCCGCTTTGCCTTTCCAGCATTCCCGGTATGATAGCTCTGCTAACGTATAATAAACCCTTTACATTAATATCCAGCATGGCATCCCAGTCATCTACGTTTCCAGATTGAATAGGGTCAAGGCCGTGAGCATTTCCCGCGTTGTTTACCAGAATGTCTATTGTTTTAAAATCTGCGGGTAAAGAAGAGATCTGTTTATCGACTTCCTGTCTATTCCTCACATCAAATGTGAGGATGTGTACCTCAGTTTCCACAGCTAGTTCCTTTTGTAGTTGCTCAAGGCGGTCTTCCCTTCTACCGCAAAGGATTAGTCGGAATCCCTCTACAGCAAACCTTATGGCTGTTGATTTTCCAATTCCGCTTGTAGCGCCTGTTATCAAGGCTGTTTTCATAAATATTATAATTTTAAATTATGTTTTTAAGGTATTAAATTTAGGTCTTCAGCAAGTATTAAAACAAGCTTAAGTTCCGTTAAAGTTCGTTAATAATCAGATATAAATAAAATGTAGCATAAAGGTTGCAGTTAATCTCTCAAAACCAATATATACTACTATGAAATATTTGAAAAACCTAAATTTTAAAAGTTTAATGATTGCAGTGTTCATATCAGCCGGATTAATAGGCTGTAGTGAAGACGATAGTTCTGCTCCAAATGGCACAGCAAATCTTAGTGTTCGTATGACCGACGCTCCTGGCGATTATGATGCGGTTTTAATTGATGTGCAGGATATAGAAATACATGTGGAAACTGAAGCTGAACTGGAAGAAGATGTAGACGGCGATGGATGGATTAGCGTAGGTAACGTTGAAACCGGAGTTTATGACCTGCTTGAATTAACAGGTGGTGTAAGCCAGGTATTAGCAAATACTGAGGTCCCTGCCGGATATGTAAGCCAGATGCGTCTTATTTTAGGTTCTGAAAATTCAGTGGTGATTAATGGAGATACCAAACCATTGAATACTCCAAGTGCACAACAATCGGGTCTTAAACTAGAATTGAACCAGCAATTTGAAGCAGGTGAGAGTTATGCTTTTTTACTTGATTTCGATGTTGATAAATCTGTAGTGACAACAGGAAATGATACTTATAATCTTAAACCTGTGATAAGAGTTTCTGCAGAAGCAAATGCAGGGGCCGTAATTGGTACTGTGGCACTACCTGCAGAAGTTGAATTAGATGTTCAAAGTCTTGTTGTATTAAGTAATGATAACGTAACCATTTCGGCTTATACAGATGCTAATGGAAACTTCAGTCTAAATGGAGTTCCAGCAGGAACTTATTCTTTAGAGATTATTCCTGAAGCCGGAGCCGGACTGCAAACTTATACTCAGGCAGACGTTGTAGTGGAAGAAAATTCTACTACCGATCTTGGAGAAATCGACCTTGTTCTCTTGTAGAAATAAGATAAATATTGTTTAAAAGGCGGCACTTCAGAATGCCGCCTTTTTATTTTAACCTAATTTTAACTAAACTAACTCAATAAAAATCAAACTTGCGACGCTTATTTCTTGTGTGTATATTCACGCCACAAAAATCTGAAAGTCATGATGGAAAACGATTCATCGGTTGATATTGCCAGTATTAACGAAAAAATTGAAAAAGAAAGTGCTTTTGTAGATCTGCTTACCAATGAAATGAATAAAGTAATCGTGGGCCAGAAACATATGGTCGAACGCTTGCTTATTGGTTTATTGGGGCAGGGACATATTCTGTTAGAAGGTGTTCCGGGACTCGCAAAAACACTTGCAATTAACACGCTTGCCCAGGCAGTTCACGGAAGTTTTAGTCGTATACAGTTTACACCGGATCTTCTTCCGGCAGATGTTATAGGAACCCTTATTTACAATATGAAGGTGAGCGACTTTAGCATAAAAAAGGGACCTATTTTCGCCAATTTTGTGCTTGCCGATGAGATTAACAGGGCACCGGCAAAAGTGCAATCGGCACTACTGGAAGCCATGCAGGAAAAGCAGGTGACCATTGGGGATGAAACTTTTATTCTGGATAAGCCATTTTTAGTAATGGCAACTCAAAACCCGGTAGAGCAGGAAGGAACTTATCCCTTGCCTGAAGCACAGGTAGACCGTTTCATGCTGAAAACGGTAATTAAGTATCCTCAAATGGCCGAAGAGCAGCTCATTATTCGTGCTAATCTTAAAGACGGCTTTGAAAAAGTGAATCCTGTGGTGGGTCTGGAGCAAATCTTAAGAGCGCAAAGCGCCGTAAGAGATGTTTATATGGACGAAAAGATAGAAAAATATATTCTTGATATTGTTTTTGCTACCCGTACTCCGGAAAAATATAATCTGGAAGAAATAAAGCCACTTATTAGTTTTGGTGCTTCTCCACGGGGTAGTATCAACCTGGCGATTGCTTCTAAATGTTATGCCTTCATCAAACGCCGCGGTTATGTTGTTCCAGAAGATGTTAGAGCGGTTGTTCATGATGTTCTTCGTCACAGAATTGGAATTACTTATGAGGCCGAAGCCGAAAATATTACTTCAGAAGATCTGATGAACAAGATCGTAAACGAAATTGAAGTACCGTAACAATTAACAATTATCAGTTAACAATAATCAGGTAAACTGATGTTTATTGATTATTGAAAATTGTTTATTGAGAGAAATGGATACAAAAGAGCTCCTAAAAAAAGTTAGAAAGATTGAAATTAAGACCCGAAGACTGAGTGATCATGTTTTTGGGGGAGAATATCATTCTACTTTTAAAGGTAGGGGAATGACCTTCAGTGAAGTAAGGCAGTATCAGTTTGGTGATGATGTTAGAAGTATAGACTGGAACGTAACCGCCCGTTATAATGAACCCTTCGTAAAAGTCTTTGAAGAAGAACGTGAACTTACCATGATGCTGATGGTGGATGTTTCTGGATCAGAAAGGTTTGGAACCCAGCAACAGTTCAAGAGAGATGTAATTACAGAGATTGCAGCCACCCTGGCTTTTTCAGCTACAAAGAATAACGATAAGATTGGGTTGATGCTGTTTACAGATAAAATTGAACTCTATATTCCGCCCAAAAAAGGAAGATCTCACGTTTTAAGAATCATTCGTGAATTACTCGAATTTAAACCTGCCAATAAAGCGACTGATATTGCCGGAGCCTTGAAATATCTTTCTAATGTAATGAAAAAGAAGGCGATAGTATTTTTACTTTCCGATTTTATGGCAGAGGATTATCAGCACAACCTTAAAATTACATCCGGTAAACATGACGTGACAGGGATAAGGGTTTTTGATAAAATGGAAGAAACAATACCTAACCTTGGTTTGGTACAAATGTTGGACGAAGAATCGGGTGAATACATTACCGTGAATACAGGCTCGAAGTCTGTACGACGTTCTTATTCAAATTATTATCATGAAAGGCTTGATTATTTCCACCAGAGCTTCTCTTTGAGTGGCGCCGGGGTGATTAATAACCGAACCGATGAAAGTTACGTTAAAAAATTATTAGGCTATTTTAAAAGGAGAGCTTAACATCAAATGAAAAGAAGTAATAAAATTAAATATTCTAATATCAATATCTCAGGATTACTGGGATATCTGTTTTTTATAGGTTTTCTTTTTTCATTTTTCACTGGCTCGGCTCAAACTTCTGTGACTTCGGAAGCAGACTCTACTAAGATCAGGATTGGAGAACAGATCAATTACCGGATAAAGGTAAATACCGAAGAAGGCAATCTGGTTGTTTTTCCTGAAGGAGAAAATAGTTTTTCTCCTCTTGAAATTATAGAATCTCCAGAGCCCGATACCATCCGTTCGGAAGGTAATTACCAGCTGCTTAAGGAATATTTTCTTACCAAATTTGACTCTGGACATTACGTTATTCCCAGCCAGAATATAATTGTGCAGAATCAAACTTTTACCACAGATTCTATTCCCGTTGAGGTGAATGATGTAGTGGTGGATACCACAAAACAAAAATTATATCCTATAAAACCTTCGGTTGAAATACCACCAGGGTTTAGTATTCCTGATTGGGTATGGTGGCTGCTGGGAATTTTAGGTCTGGCAGGCCTGGTAGCCTTTCTTATTATTAGAAAAAAGAAAAAGGATGAGGCCGAAGAAGAACTGCCGCCTTACGAACAGGCAATGATTGAGCTTCAAAGGCTTGATAATTCTCATCTTCTTGAAAAGAGGGAAATCAAGGAATATTATTCGCAATTGAGTTTTTCAGCAAGGAAATTCCTGGATCGTAAGATCTATGATCATGGACTGGAAAGCACTACTAATGAACTGGTTCAATATCTGGAAAAGGAAAAGGAAACAGGTCATCTAAATTTAAAGGATCAAACGATAAGGGATTTTCAGAAGATTTTAGAAAGAGCAGATCTCGCGAAATTTGCCAATTCAAGGCCAGATGTAATAACAGCAAAAGAAGACCGCTCCCGAACCCAGAATATTATTGATGAATTGAGCGATTCTGTGCCAGAACCTACCGAAGAAGAATTGATGCAGGATAAAGCATTTCTTGAGGAAAGGGCAAGAAAAAGGAAAACGCGGCGAATTGTTTTTGGGGTCCTTGCAGGAGTTTTGATTATTATAATAGGGATTTCCACATTGATAGCTACAAAAGGTTTTACCTATGTGAAGGATACCTACCTTGGTCATCCTACCAAAGAACTACTGGAAGGAGAATGGATAAGAAGTGAATATGGAAATCCTCCGGTGGCAGTAACCACTCCCAAAGTTCTGGTGCGCGGGGAAATAAATATACCCGATGAATCAAAACAGATGATGGCCGGGTCTGAAACTTTTATGTATGGAAGTTTACTAAGTAATTTCTATACCACCGTAAGCACCATCAAATTTAAAGGAGAAGTAAAATTCGACATGCAGCAGGCAATTGATGGGATCTATGCTGAACTTGAAAAACAGGGAGCCCGTAATATCGTGATGAAACAGGAAGAGTTTACCACGGTGAACGGTACAAAAGGAATGAAGGTTTTTGGATCTCTGGATGCCGTGAATCCCGTTACCGGAAAATCAATCCCAAATGAATATGTGATTCTGAATTTTGCTGAAAATGGTGGTTTTGAGCAGGTAACTGTTATTTATAATAACGGAGATCAATATGCTGAAGAAATATCGCAGAGAATAGAAAATTCGGTTCAATTAAATAACCTGGAGGAATAATGTTTGCAAATTTTAATTTCGAAAATCCGGAATTTTTCTGGTTGTTTTTACTGCTGCCATTCGCTATCGTATGGTATGTCTGGAAGCGCCATAAGCAAACTCCAGAATTGAAAATTTCCAGTATTAAGGGTTTCAAGGCGAAATCAAGTTTGCTATCAAAATTCAGACCTGTACTTTTTGTTTTAAGGTTACTGGTTCTTGCATTGATAATAACGGCAATGGCAAGACCCAGAACAGTGGATGTTTCAACCAAAACCAGTAGCACAAAAGGGATAGACATAGTAATGGCAATAGATGTTTCTGCCAGTATGCTGGCGCGGGATCTGGAGCCTAACCGCCTGGACGCGTTAAAAAATGTTGCTGAAGAATTTATTCAGGGAAGGCCTGGAGACAGGATAGGTCTTGTGGTCTATGCGGGGGAAAGCTTTACCAAAACTCCAATCACAAGTGATAAATCTATTGTTTTGAAAGCGCTGGAAGATATTAAATATAATAATGTCCTTGAAAATGGTACTGCCATTGGCTCAGGTCTTGCAACTGCTGTTAACCGACTTAAAGACAGTAAAGCTGAAAGTAAAGTTATTATTTTGTTGACAGACGGGGTGAATAATTCAGGATTTATAGATCCTAAAACAGCGAGTGAACTGGCTAAGGAATTTGGTATAAAAGTATATACGATAGGAGTTGGAAGTAATGGAATGGCACTTTCTCCTATTGCCATCCTTCCCAACGGCAGATTTCAGTTTGGAAGTGTTCAGGTAGAGATTGATGAAGACCTTTTAAAGCAAATAGCCGCGACTACCGGGGGAGAATATTTCAGAGCAACCAACAACGAAAAACTGGAAGCTATCTATGAGCAAATAGACTCCCTGGAGAAAACAGAAATAGAGGAATTCCGCTATTATAATTATGATGAAAAGTTCAGATCTTTGGTACTTTTGGCCGGAGGACTTCTCCTTTTCGAGATCTTTTTGAGATATACCTTATTTAGAAGTTTTATTTAAATGTTTGTACTGGAAGAAAAAATATGGTTTTGGTTGTTGCTGGTAATTCCGGCAATCGTCCTTTTGTTCCTTATTTTTAAATTCTGGCAGAAAAGGACGCGTGGGAAATTCGCTAAGAATGACATGCTTAAATATCTGGTGCCTAATCGTTCGCGATCTAAGCCGGTTATCAAACTTATTCTCATTCTTCTGGCAATCGCGAGCCTGGTGGTCGCTTTGGTAAACCCTAAAATGGGCACCAAGCTAAAGACGGTTAAAAGAGAAGGAGTGGATATTGTTTTTGCTATCGATGTTTCCAAAAGTATGGATGCTGAAGATATTGCGCCTTCAAGACTTGAGAAATCAAAACAACTGGTGAGTCAGATAATCAATGATCTTGGAAGTGACCGGGTTGGGATTATCGCTTATGCAGGCGGGGCTTTTCCGCAATTGCCAATAACTACCGACTATTCCGCAGCGAAAATGTTCCTGCAAGGTCTTAATACAGATATGATATCTTCTCAGGGAACGGCAATTAGTGATGCAATTGAGCTCGCGACGACTTATTATGATGACGACCAGCAAACCAATCGGGTGTTGTTTATAATAAGTGATGGAGAAGATCATGAAGGTAATGTGGAAACTATTACTGAAGAGGCGGCTAAAAAGGGAATCCGTATCTATACTATTGGTGTCGGGACCGAAAAGGGAGGGCCAATTCCTATAAAAAGAGGCGGCGTTATTCAGAATTATAAAAAAGACAATCAGGGGGAAACCGTTATTACAAAACTTAATCCTGAAACTTTAAAGGAAATAGCCGGAGCGGCAGATGGTTCCTATATTGAGGGAAATGTCACGGCAAATGTTACAGAGAGAGTTCAGGAAGAATTACAGAATATTGAGAAGACCGAATTCGAGGCAAAACAGTTTGCCGATTTTCAATCTCATTTTCAATGGTTCCTTGGATTAGGTTTGGCATTATTATTTCTTGATATTTTTGTACTTGAGCGAAGTACAGCCTGGCTGAAGAAATTAAATCTGTTTAATGAACGAAAGAAGAAAGGGATCGAAAATGAATCTAAATAATATTAAATACAATATAATAACTGTGTTTCTCATGCTTATAGGTCTTTCAGTGAAGTCACAGGAAAAACCAGAAAAGCTCAAGAAGGAATCTGATAAATATATTTACGAAGCTCAGGAAGCCCTTTCAGAAAATGATTTTGCCAGTGCAGAAGCCTCTTATCGTAAGGCAATTGCAAAAGATCCTTCCAATACTTCGGCGAAATATAATATGGGAAACCTGTATTACGGGAAAGAAAAAAGTGAAACCGCTGAAGATCGCCTTAAGGAAGCTGCCAAAATAGCTGCAACGAAAGAAGAAAAGCATCGTATTTTTCATAATCTCGGTAATTCGTATATGCAACAAAAGAATTACCAGGAAGCGGTAGATGCCTTTAAAGAGGCCCTCAGGAATGATCCTACAGATGATGAGACCCGCTACAATCTTGCCCTGGCTAAGAAAATGCTGGAGAAAGAAAAGCAGAATAGCAAGGATAAGAATAAGGATCAAAATCAGGATAACAAAGACAATAAAGACAAGAAGGATCAGCAGGATCAAAAAGATCAAAATAAAGACGGCAAGGGTGGCGATGATCAAAACCAGGATCAGAAACCTAATGACGAGGGTAAGAACGAAAAAGATAAAAAAGAAGGCGACCAGAACGAAGACAAGCAGAAGGATAAGGGTGATGAGAAAAAACAGGATCAGGGTAAAGGTGATGAAGAAAAACAACAAAAGCCTAAACCTGTGCAGGGACAGCTTTCACCACAACAAATAAAGAGTCTTCTGGAGGCTATGAATAATGAAGAAAAGAAAGTTCAGGATAAAATAAATGCGGAAAAAGCCAAAGGCGTAAAAGTGAAATCTGAAAAAGACTGGTAACGACTCAGGTTTTTATCCGACAAAGCTAATTGTACATCAGTAAAGAAAAATGAAAATAAAGTATTTAATTTTAAGTTTTTTATTGTTCGCTTCCGGGCTTATCGAAGCTCAGGTGCGCTTTGAAGCTAAGGTGAGCAGGGAAAAGCTGGGAATTAATGAACGGTTAAGAGTAGATTTTGAAATGAATAAGGACGGCGATAATTTCCAGCCTCCTTCATTTGAAGATTTTACTGTGGTAGGCGGTCCTAATCAAAAGATAAGCACCAGCATTCTCAACGGAAAGATGGAATACTCCAAGACTTACAGTTTCTATCTTCAGCCTAAATCAAGAGGAAAACTTAGCATTGGGCAGGCCGAAATTGTTATAGATGACAAGACCTATAAAACCTCGCCAATAACAGTTGATATCACAGCTGCTGTAGATAAACCTACAGATGGAGATAATACCGAATTAATTGCAGAAGATAACCTACACCTGGTAGCCGAGGTTTCCAAGGCTAACCCTTACCTTAATGAAGCCATTACGGTGGTTTATAAGCTTTATGTGAGTCCGCGCGTGAGCGTAAGTAACTGGCGTGAGCTGGATAGCCCTAAGTATGCCGATTTCTGGAGTCAGAATATAGATATTCAACAATTACGAGTAGAAAACGGGGAATATCAGGGAGAACCTTATCGCTATGTGGTTTTAAGAAAAACCATACTATATCCTCAAAAAACCGGTGAATTAAATATAGAACCGCTAACCCTGTCCATAGCAGTGGATGTTCCCAGCGAACGAAGGGATATTTTTGGCAGCCGTATTTATAAAACGGTGAATAAAACAGTAGCAGCCGATAATAAAAAGATTAATGTGAAAGCGCTTCCCGATGATAAACCTGAAGGATTTACCGGAGCTGTTGGTGATTTCGATTTTAAAGTAACTGCCAGTAAAAAAGAATTGAATGCGGGAGAAAGTCTTCAGGCGAAGGTTGAGGTAAAAGGAAATGGAAATCTTAAACTCTTTGATTTTCCTGAACTTACCGCGCCTCCATCACTTGAAATGTACGATCCTGAAAGAAGGGAAAATGTAAATACCAATCTTAATGGTATGCAGGGGAGCATAGCTGAAACCTATACTATTGTCCCTACCAGGAAAGGTAAATATCCTATACCCGCCCTTTCATTTTCTTATTTTGATCCAGAAAGTCAAACCTATAAAACCCAGAATTCAAACGAAATCCTGATTAATGTAGACAGTGGGCCGCTTGCCGGAAATGAACCTTCAGGTAACTTTCCTGGAGTAAATAAACAAAGTCTGGCCATTGACGGAGCACAGTTTAGATTTATTAAACTAGATACCAATCTGAAACCCCTTGATGAGGATCATTTTCTGGGATCGGCAGGATTCTGGAGTGAGCTTGTTCTGCCTCTGGTAGCGATACCGCTTTTTATTCTCTTCGGAAAGAAAAGAGAAGAAAGAGCCAGAGATGTTAGGGGTAACCGTCAACGAAAAGCCGATAAACTGGCACGAAAATATCTTTCAACCGCTAAAAATAATCTGGGTGATCAAAAGGAATTCTATCTTGCTCTTGAACGATCCATGCATAATTACCTGAAAGCGAAACTACACATTCAAACCAGTGAAATGAGCAAAGAACGTATCGAGCAGCTCTTAAAGGAGAAATCTGTAGATGAAACTACGATTTCAGATTTTATCTCTTTACTTGAAAGTTGTGAATTTGCAAGGTATACTCCTGCATCTTCAGACGCTATGAAACACGATTACGAAAAAGCAGTTCAGGTAATATCAACTCTTGATAAACAGTTATAGTGATGAAAAAGTTGATTTTCTTATATTTTTTGATCTTTACTTCCCTGGGATTTGCTCAAAATGAGGAGCTATTCGAGAAAGCGAATAATGCCTATCAAAGTGGTAATTATCAGGAAGCTGTTAAAGACTATCAGAAGATTCTTGATAATGGAGAAGTTTCTGCCGAGTTATATTATAATCTTGGAAACGCGCACTATAAGCTGAATCATGTTGCGCCGAGTATTTATTATTACGAAAAAGCACTACAGTTGCAACCCCGCGATAAGGATATCAAAAATAATATTCAATTTGCCCGTAATATGGCCATAGATGATATTGAAGAAGTAGAACAAACCGGACTTAATCAACGTTTCCATGCTCTTATATCCACATTTTCATTTTCTGCATGGGCCTGGATCGCAATAGGATTTTCTGTTGTTTTCGTCGTATTGTTCTTATTATATTATTTCTCTGTAAGGCCTGTCTACAAGCGAATCTTTCTGGGAACGGCGGTTTTCAGTCTTTTATGTTGCATAGTCTCTGTTGTTTTTGCCTTTCAACAGCAATCCTATATTGAAAATAATCAATATGCCATTGTATTTAGTGAAGAAGCAGAAGTGCGTGACGAACCAAACTTAAGGGGTGATGCAAGCTTTGAGTTACACGAAGGCACCAAGGCTAGAGTGCTTGAAGATTACCAGGAATGGTCTAAGATTGAGCTTGCAAATGGAACGCAGGGATGGATAAATTCTTCCGAATTAAGAAAATTATAGTTTTTCCTGATAACGATTTAAAAAGAAGGTATCACTTCAGGCTTTCAGAGTTGTTGAAATTATATATTTTTGCGGCGTGAAATCACTCGCATACATATTTGCATTTATATTCATTACGTTTCTTTTTACGCCAAGTATTATCGCATTGGTAGATAAAGATGTGGATATATCTTTTGCCTATAATGTTAACGAGGAAGAAAACTCTTCAAAGAATCAAATTAATTTTGAATTCCATATTCAGGATATCAAAAGTAACGAGGAGAGTATAAGTTTTTTAAAAGAGCACGAGAACGACCATTATTATTATGAAAAAGCGTACCGGGTTGTTTTAAATGTGCTGTCTCCCCCGCCTAAACAGGCATAATTCATTCCATATAAAATCAATTGCTACGGCAATTTACTGGCTTTCACCGTTTCCCGGTGACATACAGCCTATTTTCAATATTTAAAAATTATAAATACAGGTTTTTAAAACCTGTGTAAACAAATGTATTATGTTTAAAAATCTAAATAAAGATTTACCAGCAAGTATTGTGGTATTTTTTGTTGCTATTCCTCTTTGTCTGGGTATTGCCCTGGCGAGTGGAGCGCCATTATTTTCGGGTCTTATTGCCGGGATTGTAGGTGGTATTGTTGTTGGGGCCATGAGTGGCTCCAGTCTTGGGGTTAGTGGTCCTGCTGCAGGATTAACAGGGATTGTTCTTGCTGCTATCACCACGTTGGGTGGATATGAGAACCTTCTTTTGGCTGTAGTACTGGCAGGAGCTATTCAAATAATTTTCGGCCTTCTTAAAGCCGGTATTATTGGATATTATTTTCCATCTTCGGTTATTAAGGGGATGCTAACGGGTATCGGGATTATAATTATCTTAAAACAGATCCCTTACTTTTTTGGTTATGACGGTGATCCACAGGGTGACTGGGCATTTTTTCAGGTAGATGGAGAAAATACCTTCTCTGAAATTTTCAATGTACTCAATGGAATTAATCCGGGCTCCACGCTTATTGCCTTTATTGGCATGATGATTCTGATTTTATGGAACTCTGTCCTTTCTAAAAAAGGAAAATTCTTTAAGCTGGTTCAGGGACCATTGGTGGCTGTTGTGGCCGGAATTGTTTTTTTCCTGGTCACACAGGATTCTGAAACATTTGATATCTCAAAATCACATCTTGTAAGCGTACCGGTTCCAGACAGCTTTGAATCATTTATTGGGCAGTTTACTTTTCCTTCTTTTGGAGGGATAGGAAATCCTCAAATTTGGATCACGGCCTTTACCATTGCACTTGTGGCCAGCCTGGAAACTTTGTTATGTGTGGAGGCAACAGATAAGTTAGATCCGCATAAAAGAACTACCCCTACCAACCGGGAACTTTTTGCCCAGGGAACCGGCAATATGATATCCGGCCTTATTGGTGGTTTACCTGTAACCCAGGTAATCGTTAGAAGTTCTGCAAATATCCAGTCTGGCGGTCAAACAAAAATGTCGGCCATACTGCACGGGTTCCTGCTTCTTATTTCGGTGATTATTGTCCCTAACATCCTTAATTTAATTCCACTTTCAGTGCTTGCAGCGATCCTTTTTATCGTTGGATTTAAACTGGCAAAGCCTTCATTATTTATACAGATGTACAAGGCAGGATGGAAACAATTTGTGCCATTTATAGTAACTATTGTTGGGATTGTATTTGGAGATCTTTTAATAGGAATTAGCCTGGGTCTTGTGGTTGGTATCTTCGTGATACTTATTAAAAGTTACCAGAATTCTTTCTTTCTTCATATAGAAAACCAGAATGACGGAAGTAAGACTGTAAAGATGACACTTGCGGAGGAAGTTACTTTCATTAATAAAGGTGCGATTATCAAGGAACTTAATAAACTTGAAAAAGACTCCTACCTAATAATGGATGTTACTAAAAGTAAATATCTCGATAATGATATTATTGAAATACTTGATGATTTCAAGATCAAAGCCGAAGAGAAAAATATCAATATCAGGATCATTTCGGAAAGAGGAGAAGTTGAAAACCCGGAAAGCTATCAGGGGTTCTTTCAACAGAAAAAAAAATCAGCATAACAACAAAAAAATAAGAAAATGGATAAATTCTATAAACAATTAATAGACAATAACAGAGAATGGGTACAATCCAAACTGGACATGGACCCCGAATTCTTTAATAACCTTGCAAAAGGACAACAACCTCCGGTTTTATGGATAGGTTGTGCAGATAGTCGTGTCCCGGCTAACGAAATTATTGGGGCAGAGCCCGGGGAAGTATTTGTACACAGGAATATTGCTAATATGGTGGTGCATTCAGATATGAATATGCTAAGTGTGCTGGATTATGCAGTAAATGCTTTAAAAGTAAAACATGTGATTGTTTGCGGGCATTATGGATGTGGAGGAATTCAGGCTGCTATGACCAATAAATCTATAGGTCTTATTGATAACTGGATTCGCCATATCAAAGACGTTTATCGATTGCATAAAGATACTTTAGATAAAATTGAGGATGAACAGGAGAAATGGGATCGATTCGTTGAACTAAACGTGACGGAACAGGTATTCGATCTTGCTAAAACCTCCATAGTTCAGAATGCTTGGCGCAATAATCAGGATCTTCAGTTACATGGCTGGGCATATGGAGTTGGTGACGGCTTAATCAAAGATCTCGAAGTGAACATTAGTAACGATTCACAACTCGACAGTGTTTACCAATTGAATTTTTAAGAGGAGAATTCAATGGTTTTTTAAAGTCCGGATCGCAGGCTGGTATGCCTGCCTTCCGGATTTTTTATACTATTCCTCTTCATCATTGAGAAGATCCTGTTCTTTAACCTGTTTAATTATCGATGGTAAGATAATTGGCGCAATTACTTCTACAGGCTCGTAGAGAATAGACTCTTCCAGAGTCTTTTCTTCCACGATTTCTATTCTTTCATTGGTAGCTTTAAAAAACATAATGATGACACTGGCCACAAAGGCTGATTTTATCAACCCGAATACTCCGCCAAGTAATTTATTTACAATTCCAAGAGCTGCAAAAGCAGCTATTTTGGTCATCATTTTTCCGGCAAGTGAAATTAGAAATACTATAAGAATGAAAGTGAGCGCAAAAGCGGCCAGATTTAAATACGCAGGTCTCCATTCAATATAATTAGAAAGAAAACTTCCCAGAAAATGGGAAAAGTGAACGGCGCCATATATACCTGCGACGATCCCAACCAGAGAGGCCAGCTCGGCCAGTAATCCCCGAAAAAAACCCCGGACTAATCCGTAGAGAAGTACCAGGCTTAAAATAATATCTACAGTATTCATAAATCAAATATAATTATTAAATCTAGATAGTATATTTGCAATATGGCAAGAGATGAACAGTTGAAAGAGAGATGGGCTAGGCTTCAAAAAAAACTATCCAATCAATTTGCAGACGGAGAGCTTATGGAGCTGGACGCGATTATTTATTTAATTGGAGTGCAGGAGTTAGGACAGCCTCACCGAAAATTCAAAAAGGATCATAAGATTGATCTTATGCATATAGCCATTTGTACGTTACTTGAGCCTTACGGGTATTATGAGTTTGATTTTTATGATGATGACCGCTGGCCTCATTTTAAAACTAAGGAAGAGCTACCTGCGCTAAAGGCCGGTGAACAGTCGGTTTTAATGAAGGAAGCTATTGTAAATTATTTTCTTGATAAGGAGTATATATTATAAATGGCACTATTACTTTACCTGCTTACTTTTCCACATGATAGTGGCCCTATTTATCAGGAAACCCTTAAGGGGAGATTTCCGGTAGAACCCTTTAATACGTTTAGCAATATTATATTTCTTATAATCATTATCTACTTTGCGCTGAAAGTTTATAAAGATTTTAAGCATCACAGGTTTTTAGCCTACTGCCTTCCTGTTCTTTTACTTGGTTATATAGGAGGAACCATTTATCATGCTACACGGAGTCATGACTTCTGGATGTACCTGGACTGGCTTCCTATTTTGTTCTTATGTTTTGGAGTATCGGTTTATTTTACCGCGAAACTTAAGACCAGCTGGAAGGGCCGCCTGATCCTTATTTTAATTGTTCTGTTTCTGATAGTTGGGGTAAGATTGATTCCGTGGGCGAAAAACATTAAAACTTCTATTGGCTATATCGCTACCGTTTTAGGGCTATTGCTTCCCATATTTGTCTACATGTACACCCAGCATTTGAAACACTGGGATATGATACTTTTCTCCATCCTGAGTTTTATGGCAGCTATTACTTTCAGGGTTATGGATAGTTTTATTTACATAATGCCAATGGGCAGTCACTGGCTATGGCATAGCTTTGGAGCTTTATCGGTTTTCTTTTTAATGAACTATATCTATCTGGATAAAATTAAACTGAAATCTGAGTTAAATATAATTCCTTCGGAATAAGCCCCCCAAAAGAAAGTGTTTAGGAGTAAATTTTATTAAATTTGCGCTTCCGAAAAGAAATCACCTATGATAGATAAAATTAGAGGTCATATTGCTGAAGTAGAAAGCTTTAATGCGACTTCTCATGATGAAATTGAGGCTTTCCGAATAAAATATTTAGGAAAAAAAGGAATTCTTAATGACTTTTTCGCTGAATTCAAGAATGTTCCCAATGAACAAAAGAAGGAGTTTGGACAGGTAGTAAATGACTTGAAGACCAAAGCTCAGGCTAAGGTGAATTCGCTTAAGGAGGAGTTTGAAAACAAACAGGACGAAAAAGGAGTTTATGGTGATCTGTCCCGCCCGGCAGAGTCCCTGGGAATTGGATCAAGACATCCTATTTCAATTGTGAAGAATCAGATAATCGAAATATTTTCGAATATAGGTTTCAATGTTTCTGAAGGTCCGGAAATGGAAGACGACTGGCATAACTTCACGGCCCTTAATCTTCCTGAATATCATCCAGCCAGAGATATGCAGGATACTTTCTTTATTCAAACAGATCCCGATATTCTTCTTAGAACGCATACTTCTTCGGTGCAGGTGAGGTACATGGAAAGCAACCAGCCTCCTATTAGAACCATTTCCCCGGGAAGGGTGTTTAGAAATGAAGCTATTTCGGCAAGATCCCACTGTATATTTCATCAAGTGGAAGGCTTATATATAGACAAGGATGTTTCTTTTGCAGATCTTAAGCAAACCCTTCTATACTTTACAAAACAATTATTCGGCAATTCAAAGATTCGCTTAAGGCCTTCGTATTTCCCATTTACAGAGCCTAGTGCCGAGGTAGATATATACTGGGGTCTGGAAACAGAAACTGACTATAGAATCACCAAGGGTACAGGATGGCTTGAAATTATGGGTTGCGGAATGGTAGATCCTAATGTGCTTCGTAATTGTAATATAGACCCTAAAGAATATTCAGGTTTTGCTTTTGGAATGGGAATAGAAAGAATTGCAATGCTTCTTTATCAAATAGACGATATAAGAATGTTCTACGAGAATGATCTTAGATTTCTGGAACAGTTTAAATCTGCGCTTTAATGAAAAATTACGGAATCATAATTCTGGCGATAATTGTACTGGCGGTGGTCATCTATGTAACCTTCATTATTGCCGTTATTAAAATCACCCTGGGCTTACTAATTCTTGGGATTTCGGGATTAATATTATGGTTCTTATGGAATAAGATAAATGACAAAGCCGAAGATAAGTTTTGAAAAAGGATATAGAGATACCTCTGGTAGAGAATGTGCATGTAGCCGCTGTTAAAGAGTATAGTGAGGAATTTCAAACAGAAGAGTGGAATGTTTATCTGATTAATTCCAGTAAAACCAGAGCGCTTGAAATGGTTTTAATCGTATCTAAAGGTTTTGACGATAAAAGAGAAACTTCGGTGATGAGACATCAAATGGAAAAGCTGCCTCCAAAATCATTTGCCAAAATTGAATCTCCAGGATGAGGTTCTGGAACTGACTAATGAATTTCGAATAAGCTACTTCGACGACTCTAAAATGTTTGATAAAAAATTTAGTTTCCCGAAGAATAGTATACAGGAAGATGCGCTAAAGGAAGTTCCGGTTATACCAAAAAAGGGAATTTTAGCTGAATAATTAATTTAGTAGGTAACAAAAAAAAGCCGGATTCGAAAGAATCCGGCTTTTCTATTTATAAAATATAAGGTTTATTCTTCGTGATCAGCGCTATGATCTATGATAATAGCATTCTCACTGATTTCTATATTTCCACCTGCGGAGATAATATTAGCTTCAGGATCTTCACCCATTAACTCAATAGTTGCTCCATCGTTTACAATTAGGTCACCAGAAACATGAACGTGTCCCATTAGGTTGAGGTGTCCGCCATGATTAATTACAAGGTCTGTTGGCTTTTCGTCAGATCCAATAGTCATTTCGCCAAATAATTGTAAAACTCCGGCCCATCTTATGTTTACCGTGTTTTCTACAGCGAAATCCCCGCAAAGGTTAAGATCGTCACCAACAACCAATTTCTTAAGTTCCAGTGCCTCTTCCCCGCTAGAATAAGAAAGGGTTTCTCCATCATATTTATTTACGATAAGATTTTGTCCTCCCTCATAAAGGTCGCCACATTCAAAGAAACCTTCAGCTCCTAAAAATACAGGCTCATGGATATATGCTCCAAGGTCTCCACTAAGAAATACAGGTTCGTGAATTCTTGAAGAGGAACCTGTGATAGTCTCCTTTTGTTTTGCTTCCAGGGTTTTAGATCCGGCAGTTAATGTTTCAGTTTGTAGACTTTCTGATACATCTTCTTTTTGACAACTACCAAGTGTTAGGCCGGCAGCTAGCCCTAGAATTAATAATTTTTTGTTCATGATAAATTTGGTTAATTGAGATTTGGTGGTGTAAAATTAATATTTATTTCCATATAAAGCACTAATTTACTGATAAAAAGTCCGTTAATCAGTAAATTATGTTAAAAAATGTAGGAAAATACTTATATTAATCTAGTTTGTCTACTAGTTTTTGGAATACTTTCTTCGGATTTTTACCTTCATAAAGAATCGCGTAGACGGCATTGATAATAGGAGTTTTAGCCTTATTGGTACTGGCCTTATTAATTTTATACGCACTTTCAGTGGCATAATAACCTTCTGCGATCATGCTCATTTCCATTTGTGCACTCTTAACTGTATAGCCTTTGCCGATCATATTTCCGAACATTCGGTTACGACTAAAAATTGAATATCCCGTAACCAAAAGATCACCGAGGTAAGCTGAATCGTTTATGTTCCGTTTCATCTTATGCACTTTCTTGATGAATTTTTTCATCTCCCTTATGGCATTACTCATAAGAACACTCTGGAAGTTATCTCCATAACCAAGCCCGTGTGCGATTCCCGCAGCAATAGCGTAGATATTTTTCAAAACTGCGGCGTACTCGGTTCCTATAACATCATCACTAATCTTGCACGTAATATAGTCGCTACCTAAATAGCCGGCCACCAGTTTAGCTTTTCCTTCATCCAGGCATGCAACGGTGAGGTAAGACAATCGTTCCAGGGCCACCTCTTCTGCATGGCAGGGTCCGGTTAATACCCCGATATTTTCCATAGGAACATCAAAGTACTGATTGAAATGTTCTCCCACAATAAGGCTGGTTTCAGGTACGATTCCTTTAATTGCAGAAAAAATCACTTTATCTTTTAAGGGAACTGTTACTAAATCAAGTTCACGTTTTAAAAAAGCAGAAGGAATTGCAAAAATAATGTAATCTGAAGCTGCAATCGTTTTATTGATATCGTTACTAAGGTTAAGCTGAGAAACATCAAACTCCACCGAGCTTAGATAATTAGGGTTGTGTTCCTGTTTCTTTATATGCTCTACAGCGTAAACGCTACGCATGTACCAGTTAACCTTATCAAGGTTTTCACATAACATTTTTACAATGGCAGTAGCCCAGCTACCGCCTCCTATTACACCAAAACTTGGAGTTTTTTCCATATTATTTCATTCTGCTTTTCAAAAATAGACAAATTTCAAGGTATATAAAGTTTTTCTCTGTTTTTAGTGGGTTTTCTTGCGAATTTATCAAAGTAGAAAGGTTTAAAATTTAACAATATAAGCCTTCATTTCATACAATGTTTGGTGGAGTATTCCCGTTATTGAATTGTTCTTTATGTTAGTGGAGAACATTCTTAGTTTTTTTGGTTGGTTATTTAGTTGAAAAAAACCGTTTCGAAAGAGGCGGTTTTTTTTATTAAGGTCTTTTTTGAAAATTTTAGCAAATAGTGCGATAATTAACTACACTACCTTTCGTACATTTAAGAGAAACAAATAAATTAAAACAAACAAATGGAATTATTTTCATTCATTAAGGAAGCCGGAAAGAAAATTTTTGGGATAGATAAGACTAAAGATGGGGAGGCCGTAAGGAGTGAAAAAATTAGTCAGGAAGAACGGGTAGAGAATCAAAAAGCGGCAAGAAAACTGGAAGAGACTATCGAAGATCATAATCTTAAGGTGAAAGAC
>JAGXII010000230.1 GCA_024635735.1 Christiangramia sp.
TATAAATAATCTTGCGGAAAAGTTGAAACCTTTCCTTAAAAAAGTGGTTATAAATATGGTCGCGAAAGATGAACTCCGGGAAAAAATACGGAACGATAAAATTACGGTAAATCAGATTTATGAATACCTGGATAAAATCAATGCCGATAATGCTGAACAGGTTGACAATCTCGAAAAAATTAAACAGGCGATAAGCCAATTTAGACTGAATGATGATGCTTGAGAGTTTAAGAAATGCTACTTCCAGATTACATAAGGAACTTGAAAAAGAAAATCTTGCGAATAAGATAATAGATCACTCTATTACACTTGAAGAATACAAGCGGTTGTTATTCCAGAACTACCTTTCTTACAAAACAGCAGAAAAATATTCTCATAAGTATCTGCCCGGCCTTCCCGCAGATAAAGCCTCCCGTATAGAAAACGATCTACAAAATATGGGAGTGGAGGTTAGCGAATTTACTGTAGATATGAATTTTAGCTGCGATTCACTTTACGAAGCTATTGGAGCCACCTATGTGGTTGAAGGTTCTGCAATGGGAGGGATGCTTATTGGTAAAGAAGTTAAGAATTGTCCTGCTCTGGCAGATATACCGCCGCAACATTTCTTTAATGGAGAACGGGGAAATATGAAAAGCTGGAATCAGTTTTTAAAATTTATAAGATCTCACCAGTTTAATAATGACGAGATTGAGGCAGCTTCTCAAAAAGCGGTAGAAACTTTCGAATTATTCGGAAAAGCTTACAGGATGGAAGTTACAACGCTTTAGACACCAGATTCTAAATCAAACCTTTCCCTTTCTATCACCTCGCCGGCATTCATATTGTCGAGATATTCCTTGCCTATTCTTACTCTTATTAACCGTAATGTTGGGAAACCTACAGCCGCGGTCATTTTCTTTACCTGCCTGAATTTACCTTCGATAAGAGTTATTGAGATCCAGCTGGTGGGACCATGACGGGCATCTCTTATTCTTTTTGCTCTTTCGGGAAAGTCTGGCACTATTTCTAATTTTGAAATTTTACATGGAAGCGTTTGATATTTCTTTCCGTGGATACTAATTTCCACTCCTTTACTTAACTTTTCTATCTCTTCTTCTGAAATTATCCCGTCCAGCTGCACGTAATATTCTTTTTCAGAATTTCCCGCGGTGATTTTCGTACTTAGTTTCCCGTTTGTTGTGAGCAGTAAAAGTCCTTCAGAATCTTTATCCAACCTTCCAATTGCCATTGTGCCTTCAGGAAAGTCGAATAATTCTCCCAGTAATTTATTTTTCTTCTGAGGTTTTTGATTGGTTATAAACTGGCTTAGAAAACCATAGGGCTTATATATTTTAAAGTGCCTGTGCATAGGAATAAAAATTGAAAAAAGAGGCTGTCCAAAAAGTGGTTTTTCGTCTGGCTGAAATTGTTTCAGCTTAAGTTCCTGAAATATCTTCAGGATGACATTGTTTCTACTTTTTAGACAGCTTCTTTAGTTTTTCATAAGGAAAGAAAATTATTTCTGTTTGCTTTCCGGAACCGGAAACCCACGGTCTCGCATCAAAGCATCAATTTTAGCCTCTCTTCCGCGGAATTTTTTATAAGCCTCAGCGGGATCCATAGAGTTACGAGGTGCAAACAGGTATTTTACCAGTTTCCTGGCAACTTCTTTGTCATAAAACCCTCCCGGAGCTTCCGCAAAAGCTTCAGCAGCGTCAGAGGTAAGAACATCGGCCCATAAGTATCCGTAATAACCGGTTGCATATCCCTCTCCTGAAAAGACATGACCAAAATGAGGAGTACGGTGCCTCATTACGATTTCCTCCGGCATATTAAGCTCCTTAAGAGTTTCCCGCTCAAAAGTATCGGGATCTATATTTTCAGGATCTGTAGTGTGATATTTCATATCCATGATCGCTGAAGCCAGAAATTCGGTGGTCGCAAATCCCTGGTTGAATTTGGAGGCTTTTCTGATCTTTTCAACCAGCTCATCCGGAATTACCTCATTGGTTTTATAATGTCTTAAAAACTGGTTGATTACTTTATCTGTAGAAAGCCATCTTTCCAGTAGTTGCGACTGAAACTCGGTGTAATCTCTAACTCCTCCATTTAAGGTAGGATATTTCACATCAGCTGATAGAAAATGTAAGGCATGCCCGAATTCGTGGAAAAAAGTTTCTGCATCATCCCAGGAAACTAAAACGGGTTCACCGGGAGCAGGTTTGATAAAATTTGAATTATTGGAGGCCAGGACGGGCTTTTCCCCTTCAAGTTTATTATAACTTCTATAGGTAGTTGCCCAGGCTCCTGAGCGCTTTCCTTTTCGCGCATAAGGGTCGAGATACCAAAGACCTCTAATCTTTCCGGAATCCTTATCGGTTACTTCCCAGACTTTTACATCTTCATGAAAAACAGGAACGGTTCCTTCTTTAACAGGAGTGAATTCAAAATTAAATAGTTCGCCCGCGGTAAAGAACAGAGCCTGAGTTAAATTTCCGAGCTCGAGATACTGCTTAACTTCTTCACTATCCAGATCGTACTTCTCTTTTCTTACCTTTTCAGCATAATAACGGTAATCCCATGGTTTAATGCTGATATTATCTCCTTCTTCGTCGGCGATCTTTTGCATATCAGCTACTTCCTGTTCAACACGTGCCAGTGCTGCGGGCCATACTTTCATCATAAGATCCATAGCATTTTCGGGAGTTTTAGCCATGCGATTCTGTAGTCGCCACTGCGCATAATTATCATATCCCATTAACTCTACTCTTTCATCCCGAAGCTTTAATATTTTGGCAACTATCTCATTGTTGTCATATTCCCCTCCATTGTCTCCGCGGGAATAATAGTTTTTCCAGACTTTCTCTCTAAGTTCTCTTTCTGAGGAATATGTAAGAAATGGATCCATGGAAGACCTGGTATTGGTGACAGCATATTTACCTCCCTGGCCGCGATCAGCCGCGGCTTGTGCTGCCGACTTTACAAAAGACTCCGGAAGACCTCCAAGCTGATTTTTATCAAGAAAGGTGACGTAACCCTCTTCGTCTGCCAGGACATGATTGGAAGATTGAGTGTATAATCCTGACAATTCTTTATTTATTTCGGTGTAGCGTTGTTTAGCCTCTTTATCAAGATTGGCGCCTTCCATCGCAAATTCTTCATAAATAAGGTCAATTACACGTTGTTCTTCATCTGCCAGAGGTTTTTTCTGAGAGTTTTCATATACCGTTTTAATCCTTTTAAAAAGCTCTTCATTCTGAATAATTTTGGAGTTGAATTCAGATATTTCAGGAGCTAATTCCTTTTGAACTTCACGGAATTCAGGATTTGAAACATTACTGCTGTAAATGCCGTAATAAACAAAGGCTCTTTCCAGTTGTTTTCCTGATTTTTCAAGAGGAACTATAGTGTTTTCAAACGTAGCAGGTTCAGATTGTGAGGTAATTTTATCAACTTCAGAAAGTTTGATTTCCATTCCTTTTCTGATCGCCGGTTTGATATATTCCACTTTCATTTCATCGAAATAGGGAACACCCTGGTAAGGACCAGTCCATTCTGCCAGTAAAGGATTTTTCATAATTTCATTATTGTTTGATGTTTCGGGGCTGTTTGCACAGCTGGTAATTATTGCCAGGCTGAGTATACCCAGGCTTTTTTTAATTCGTTGGCTCATTATGTATGTTTTGAATTGAAATGGCCCTGAAGATACAAACATTTAAAAAAATCTGGCCTATTGAATTCTTTAGAAGATAGGAGATGTAAAAAACTCCGAGTGATGAATTCGGGGTTTTTAGATTGGTTAGAGTGCGGTAAAAGATGAAAATCCGGAAATGTCGAACGGCTAATTCAGAATTTTAAAAAAACAAGTAGAATTTGATTGATGAATGAATTCCCCAGACAGTTTTTCTACGCTTCCCAAACCGGTTTTTTTCATCTTGTTTTGAACTTAAAAATGAATGATTGATGAATAGATTAAAATAATTCTACTTAAGTGGGGAGGTATAATTTCCTTAGACAAGGAACAATAGGATCAACTTTAAGGGGGATTCAAATAATTAACAATACTAAGATACATTTTGAAAACATACCACAAAAGGGGGTTATTCCCCTTTTATTCAGATAGTTATATAAGGATTAAAAATGGTTGAAGCCCTCATGTTTTTTCAGTCTAAGGTGTCGTGAGAGAAAATAATAGATAGGAGTTTCCAGAAACAAAAGGACTATTAAGACTAATTTGCAGAATCAATCTTCTTCAATTGGAACAGAATTCTGGGCAAGAATAGTTCTTGGGGAGACACCGTATTTATTTTTGAAAATTTTGGAAAAATAGCTGCGACTCGATAAACCGAGCTCATATACTACTTCGCTCACATTTTTGTTTCCGCTTGAAAGCATGTTCAAAGCCTTAGTAAGACGAATATCCCTTATATATTCATTCACGGTTTTACCGTAAATCGCCTGAAAACCTTCCTGAAGTTTATTAGAATTTACACCGGCAATTTGGGCGAGTTCGTAAACAGTTCCGGCAGAGGCTATATTTTCATTAATATGATGTACTGCTTTTTCTATGGCATTCAGATCTTTTTCCCTTAAATTTTTACTATAAAATTCCTTTTCCGAATGTCTGAATCGGCTTAACATATAACTCAGAATTTCAAGAGCTTTTGCTCCAATAAAATTGACCCGCGGAAAACCGGTTATATTACAATTCTTTATTTCTTTGATAATATCTGAAGTTCGAAGACTGAATTTTCCCACTTTAGAAATTCGGTTTTTTGCCTCTACATCACTAAAAATTTTATAAAAGACAGGTTCAACTTCATTTAAATTGAAGGAAAGGTAATTTTGAAATCTTAATCGGTCGATCTCCAGGTAGCAAACACCTATATCCGTGTCTTTTTCAAATATGAGGGTATGGGATTCTCCAGATACGGGTGCGGCAATTAAGTGTTGGTGATCCCTTAAGGTTACTTTTTCTTCAGGATTTTTAAAATAGCTTTCCAATTCCCCTTCCAGGCAATATATAAATCTTATGGGTTTGACGTGCGGGTGATAAATTTCCAGCCTTAGATCGGTTGAAAGTTTGAGATGGTATGTGTAAAACCCTATGCCGTTAGGGAAATTGATGCCGGTGATTTCACCTTTACCAATTTCGTCTGGGATCTGCAGATGATGCTCGCCGAGTTCATTTTTATATCCTATTCCAAAAACTTTAGCTAACTCCGGAATAAAGTCATCTACATCCTTTACTTCTAAGTTATAGGTTTCCATTATCAATTAATTGGTTACACTTTCTTAAATGTAAAATTACCATGAGTAAA
>JAGXII010000024.1 GCA_024635735.1 Christiangramia sp.
ATGAAAAATACTTTAAAACCACTCCCCAGACGCGCAGATAAATACAGATAAAATAGGGTAAAGCTAATTACCCATCCGATACACTGGAGAAGATATAATTCTTTTTTCATTCTAAAAGCTCTAAATTGCTTACAAAGTAATGTTTTTCTTCAAAAAAGAGTCATCAAAAAAACGTAGTTAGTTGAAAAGATCCTGCCGTTAGTTGAATATAATTCCTGAAATAGTTAGTCTGCTCTATTTTTCCTTCTAATTTAGAAATATATGGGTCATGCCTGGAACTATAGTCTTGTTGGAAACACTTCTTTTTAGTAAACTATCTTCTCTTTTGTATTTCCTCTTTCTTTAACCTGCCCTGGTTTTCCCGAAATCAGATTCCCTGGTTGCGAAAAGGGTTTATGTCACTAAATCCAATGGAAATTCCACTCCGCCGGAAATTGACGGTAATATAAGTGACCCGGCCTGGGAACTGGTGCAGTGGTCTTCCGGTTTTACGGAATTTGCGCCTGATAACGGAAGTGCTCCCAGCCACCAGACAAAAATGAAAATACTGTATGACGAGAAGAACCTCTATGTGGCTCTATAATTGCTGAAGACAGAACCGGATAAAATTGAACAACGGCTATCCCGGCGTGACGGGTTTGAAGGTGACTGGGTAAGTATACAAATAGGCAGCTACCAGGACCAGCGTACCGCTTTCTACTTTAGTGTCTCGGCGGCAGGGGTAATGGGTGACCAGTTTTATAGTATGGATATGATTAAATGCATTCTCGGGTAACCTGATTACTTTTTTTCTCTAATTGTACTAAATTATATTCATTGACTTCTGACTTGTTGCTGAAAAATACTAAAATACTAGAGGAACAATCGGGGAGATAGACCCGCTTCTTATCGTCCTGAGAAAGTTTTTATAAAATTCTACAGTATAATAATAACCCGGAAAAATTTGTTGAAAGATTTGAAAAGCCCTATCTTCCTGTTAAAATAAATTTACCTGTTTCATCTCGGTCAAAAGCTTTTTTAAAGTATAAATTTTAAAATAACCGGAAGGGAGGGATTTATGTCAATTGGTCCTGAATTATTATTATATATTTTAAAAAACTAATACCCCTATGCCCGATAAGGAAAGTAAATCCACAGTTTCAAACTTAGAGAAGAGTGCCAATAAATTTCCTGTTGTAGGGGTTGGGGCATCGGCCGGAGGTTTAGCCGCCTTTAAGGAATTTATCCAGGCCATCCCCAGGGATTCCGGTATGGCCTATGTCCTGGTACAACATCTGGATCCTAAACATGAGAGTCTTCTGCCGGACTTACTTCAAAAATGTTCAGTTATTCCTGTTGTGGAAATATCTAATGATATAAAGGTGGAAGTAAACCACGTTTATATTATTCCCAGTAATAAAATGTTGATGTCCAATGACGGGAAACTGGAATTGAGTCCCCGTAGCGATAAAGGGAAGGACAAAATACCTAATTTACCCATTGATCTCTTTTTTGAATCTCTGGCAGAAGTGCACCAGGCACATTCTATAGGCGTGATACTTACCGGGAATGGAAGTGACGGCACAGCAGGATTTAAAGCTATAAAAAATAACGGTGGAATCACCTTTGCACAAAGTGAGGAAACGGCTGAATACTCCTCAATGCCTCATAATGCCATTGAAGAAGGAGTGGTAGATTTTGTGCTTTCCCCCCGTGAAATGCCGAAAAAAATCGGGGAGGTAATCAAAAATTTTTATGGGGCTGATGGAAACGAAAAGGAGCTTGAAAAAGAGGATGAAGATGTTTACAAACAAATTCTTGCACTTTTACGTATACGGAAAGGTATTGATTTTACTTATTACAAACAATCTACCATAAGAAGAAGAATTCTTCGTAGAATGGCCATAAGCGGGAAGGAAGATCCTCAAGAATATATACAACATTTAAGGGACAATAAATTGGAGCAGGATGTTTTGCAGCAGGACCTGTTGATCCCGGTGACCGAATTCTTTCGTGATGAAGAGGTCTTTGACAGGCTTGGCACATCCATTTTTCCTGAAGTTTTAAAGAATAATACCAAGGAAGACTCAATTAGAATATGGGTGGCTGGATGCAGCACAGGACAGGAGGTATATAGTGTAGCCATTTGTTTGCTGGAATTTATGAAGGAGAATAAATCCAAAGGAAAAGTACAGATCTTTGGTACAGATATAAGCGAACCTGCCATTTCAAAAGCACGAAGCGGGATCTATAAAAAAGGGGAGATAGAGAATATTTCTTCAGAACGGCTGGAAAGATTTTTCAGCCGGGTAGACAGTAATTATCAAATAAAGAAAGAAGTACGTGAAATGTGCGTTTTCTCTTTCCATAATTTTCTTAAGGATCCTCCTTTTGGAAAAATGGATATCATTACCTGTCGAAACGTGCTCATATATCTGCAGCCTTACCTTCAGAAGAAGACACTTACCACTTTCCATTATGCTCTGAAAAAGGGTGGTTTCCTCATTCTGGGAAAATCTGAAACTACAGGGCATGCCCCCGATCTTTTTAATCCTTCTGAAAAAAATTACAAGATATATACTCCCCGCGACCGCCCGGGAAACCATATGCAGGTCGCGAGCCATCGTAAAGAGGAGAACATTAGAAACTTTAGCAGTCCGATAAAGGCGGAAAACGCACGTACAGATTTTCAACGCACGGCAGATGAACTTATTCTTAGCCGGTACACACCTGCCGGGGTGGTAATAGATGAGGCAATTGAGATTGTTCATTTTAGGGGTCGTACGGGCTCTTACCTGGAATCACAGGCAGGAAAACCCAATTTAAATCTTTTAAAAATGGCAAAGCCCGGCCTTGCTTTTGAACTTCGTAGTATTGTTCATCACGCAAAGAAAGAAGGGAAATCTGTTATAAGAGAAAATATACCTATCCCGGGAGATGGAGACCAGCGTATAATTAATATAGAAGCTTTTCCCCTTCCCAATCTCGCTGAACCTTATTATTTGATCCTGTTTCATGATCCCGATTCACATCCCACCCTGGGATACAGAAGGGCTGTGAAGAAAATTCCTGCTGAAGAAACTGAGGAGGACCACAAAGAATTACTCATCCTCCAGCTGGAAAAGGAACTGGCTCAGGCACGGGAAGATATGCGCAGTATTACAGAGGACCAGGAAGCAACCAACGAAGAACTGCAAAGTGCCAATGAAGAATTGCAAAGTGGAAGCGAAGAACTTCAAACTCTTAATGAGGAACTGGAAACCAGCAAGGAAGAGTTGCAAAGTACTAATGAAGAGCTTACCAGTCTCAACCAGGAGTTGTTGAGTATGAATAAGAACCTGACAACAGCGAGAAATTTTGCTGTAGATGTTCTGGAAACGATTAGAGAACCCTGGATGGTGCTGGACAGCAACCTGCGTGTAAAGTCTGCAAACCAGGTTTTTTATAAAACCTTTAGAACTTCAGAAGAGGCAATAGAGAACAAACCTCTGTTAAGTTTAGGTAAAAAGGACTGGAACGTCCCTGAACTGGATAAGGTGGTCAAGAAGATCCTGGTTGAAAAAACCATTATCAAGGATTTTGAGGTCACCTAGGATTTTCCTGGTATGGGTGAACGTACCATGCTTGTTAATGCCAGGGAGGTAGTCAGGGAAGAAGGAGGGGAGAAATTGATCCTGCTGGTATTTGAGGATATTACCGATAAAAAGATGATTGAAAGGTCCCTTGAAAAAAGTGAGTTTAAATTTAAACTTCTTACAGAGACCGTTCCACACCTAATCTGGATCAACAATGCAACCGGAAATGCAGAATATTTTAATTCAAAGTGGGTGGAATATACAGGAGAACCGGTAGAAAAGAGCCTGGGAGAGGGCTGGGTTAATTTTATTCACCCGGAGGATAAGGAGCGGGTATTAAATCTATGGAGCAAAAGTGTAAAAACAGGAAATCTTTTTTCTGTAGAGTTCAGGATCAAAAATGGAGATGGGAATTATAACTGGTTTCTTACCAAAGCGCTGCCTTTAATGGGCAGTAATGGGGAGATCATTAAATGGTTTGGCTCAAATACAAATATACAGATCCAAAAAGAGGCAGAAAAGGCACTTATTAAAACAAGTGAACAATTTAGGCAGTTTACAGAACTTTTGCCACAAAAGGTAACAAATGCAGACCCCTCAGGAAAAGTAAATTATTACAACAAAAGCTGGCAGGACTATTTAGGACTAACGGAAGAGGAACTTCTTCGGGAAGGCTATATGAAATACATTCATCCTGCTGACCTGCAACAAACCAAGGAACGTTGGAAAATAAGTGCCGAAACCGGTGTTGAACTTGATAATGAATTAAGGCTCTTAAGCAAAAACGGAGATTATCAATGGCATATGAACAGGGCAATACCAATTAGGAATGAGCGGGGAGAAATTAAGCAGTGGATAGGCTCAACTACTAATATTGAGAAGTTTAAAGAAGAAGAAAAAAGAAAGGGGAGCTTCCTTCAACTGGTGAGCCACGAGCTTAAAACCCCTATAACCTCCATAAAAGGTTATGTACAATTGCTGCTCAATATGTTGCAGAAGGAAAACCGGGACCTGGAGGCTTTGCCTATACAGCCTTCCCTGCTGCGCATTGATGAACAAATTGTTCGTCTTACCAGGCTTATTGCAGAAATACTTGATCTTTCAAGGATAGAGGAAAACAGGTTGGATCTTAAGAAAGAGAAATTCAACTTTAATACCTTTATCCACGATACGATAGAAGACATTAAACGTACAGATATTCAACATACAATAAGTATTCATCAGGAATTAAATTGTGATATCATTGCAGATAAAGACCGGCTGGGGCAGGTGGTGATTAACCTGGTCACAAATGCAATTAAGTACTCACCGGGAAATAAGACGGTAGAGGTGAGGATATTTGAAAAAGAGGGGAATAGAGCAGCGGTGAGTATATCAGACAATGGTATAGGCATAGCCATGAAAGACCAAAGGGAGATCTTTAGACGATTCCATCGTGTAGAAGGAAAAAGTGAAGATACTTATGCAGGCCTGGGAATAGGATTATTTCTAGCCCGGGATATCATAGAACGTCACGATGGGGATTTAATGGTAGAAAGCGAATTAGGGACCGGTTCTGTGTTCACTTTTGCTTTGCCATATGAAAATAAAAATAATTAATTTATGGATAAATCAACGGATAGGATCCTTATTATAGATGATGACCCCGGAATTGGAGAAATGCTAAAAACCCTTCTGGAATTTGATGGTTATGAAGCGCTGGTTTTGGATAAACCAATGGAAGCAGGGGAAATTATACTGGATTATAAGCCTGATCTTATTATTCTTGACGTACGGCTCTCCGGAGTAGATGGAACAGACGTGTGCCGCGACTTAAAAAAGGAAAAACATACAAAAAATGTACCTATTCTGATGATGTCTGCTCTTAATGGTGCGGCCGAACTTTGTGCAAATGCCGGTGCTAATGGGTTTATTTCAAAACCTTTTGAAATGGAAGACCTTTTAGAAAAGGTCAAAACAAATCTCTCCCGGGACTAATAAAATATCTTCAGCTCCATTCTTAGTATCTTATTCGGCTGCAGGAGCTTCTTTATGAATATCTTCATTTAAGTGTGCCAGAAGAGTTTTAAACCTATCAATATGTTTTCTCAGATCTTCCAGCCTTTTTTCATGAAATTCAGAAATTTCCTGGTCTTCTTCGGCATTTTCTCTTTTAGCCATTAAAAGCAGAAGATTTTCTTTTTCCTCCAACATTCGAATGGATACCCAAACAGATTCCTCAATGTTTTTGTCCTGCAGGTCGTGCAGTTTGTTTTCAGTAAAGACGTGACCGGTGTGACATCTATACCGGGGCACAGGATCATTTTTCATAGCCCACAGCCCACCCCCGCAATCGGGACAGACAAAGTCGCTGTGATCTGCGATCTTTTTAATCTCGTTAATATCCGACATCATTTTTTCCGTTATTTCCGCTTCAATTCGCACTTCCTGAGGGATTGATATTTCCGGTGGAAGAGGATGAGTTAATATGTCGTTTAAGATAGCAGGCATTTCCTTCAGCCCGGCCTGATAATCTACTCTTATTTTATTAAGAACACTTCGGGGCATGTCAGAAAATAATGCTTCTGCTGGATCCTGGATAATACACAACCCTCCACAGCGCTTAATGGCATGCATCCCCGATGTGCCGTCTTCAAATAACCCGGTGAGGATTATGCCTATTGTCCTGTGGCCGTAGTGCACCGCGGCAGACCGGAAGAGTACATCTATCGAAGGTCTGTATTTATTTTCGTGGGCCCCTCTTGTTAATACCAGCCGTTGATCCTTAATCATTAACTGGTGCTCCGGCGGTGCCACATATAATTGGCCTTTTTTAACAGGCGTTCCATTTTCTGCAACGCGACAGTTAAGGCCGGTATTCCGTTGAAAGATATTGGCTATGTGCTGGCTGTTAGATTTTTTAGACACATGTATAACCACGAGAACCGCCACCTCCATCTCCTCCGAAAGGCCGGATATCACTTTACTTATAGCAGGTAAACCGCCTGCAGATGCACCAATTACAATAATGTTTCTCAATTTATCCCGGTTTTCACTTTTGGCTGAAGTCACTTTTTACAATTCTTATAAGCTGTTTAATTCTTCCTTATAAGATACGACTTTGCTTTTTAAAGGAATTTTTAAAGGTTTAAAGTTTTGCTAATTATATCAAATTTGTATTCATTAGCCTGGTACCTCTTTTTCACGCTCTTTTTCCTCTCATGAATAAATTCCAAAACCCCCAACAGCATAAAATTTCAGTTGCTAATTTTATATCTCTAGGTTATAATCTTTTAAAAAACAAAATGCAAAGCACCTTTTTATTATCCGAATAAATTTTTTTATTGAACCATATAGTTTCGTTTTGAGATAATTTTAGGAATAAAATTGTGTGAACCAGATTAATTAATAATTATTAGCATTTTTCATCAGACGGCAATTTCTTTTTTTTAAACTCTTAAAATCAATAACTCCCATAG
>JAGXII010000025.1 GCA_024635735.1 Christiangramia sp.
ATAAATTTATAAAAGATGAAACCCGTACCGACTGGCATGATGCAGCCTTATGGCACGTTCGGGAAAAACGGGATGTAAGTGCGGCACAGTTGCCGGAATGGGAACTGCTTCGGGAAACTGCATCACAGGTAAAAGATAATGTGTTGAGCAACCTCGATAATTACTTGGAGCAATTTGAAGCTGCAGCAATTAAAAACGGAGTAATAGTGCATTGGGCAGAAGATGGAGCGGATCACAACCGTATCATAGGTGAAATTCTGGAAAAGCACAATGCTAAAAAGATCGTAAAAAGCAAATCCATGCTTACAGAGGAATGTAAGCTAAACGAATTTCTTGAAGAAAAAAATATTGAAATTATTGATACAGATTTGGGGGAACGAATCATCCAAATGCGTAAAGAGACCCCTAGTCACATCGTAATGCCTGCCATTCATATTAAAAAGGAAGAAGTGGGCGAACTTTTCTATAAAGAACTGGGAACCGAAAAAGGGAATTCAGATCCTACTTATCTCACTTCGGCCGCACGAATCCACCTAAGAAAGAAATTTTTTGAAGCCAATGCTTCAATTACCGGGGTCAATTTCGGAATAGCCGAAACGGGAGGAGTAGTCATTTGCACCAATGAAGGCAATGCAGATATGGGATGCCATGCTGCACCGCTTCAAATTCATTGTATGGGAATTGAAAAATTACTTCCCAAAATGGAACATCTGGGAGTGTTTACCCGGCTTCTGGCAAGGAGTGCCACGGGACAACCTTCTACTATTTACACATCTCATTACCATAAACCACGCAATGGAACCGAAATGCATATTATTATTGTTGATAACGGGAGGAGTGAGCATTTAGGAAAAGATGATTTTAGGAACAGCCTAAAATGTATTCGTTGTGGAGCGTGTATGAATACGTGCCCTATCTACCGCAGAAGCGGCGGACACAGTTACCATGCTACCATTCCGGGGCCTATTGGCGCTATTTTGTCTCCGAACAGGAACCTAAAAGAATACAGCGATCTACCTTTTGCTTCCACTTTATGTGGATCCTGCAGTGATGTTTGCCCTGTGAAGATCAATATCCACGAGCAGTTGTATAAATGGCGACAGGAAATATACAGGAATAACGAGCTCCCTAAATCAAAGACAATTCCGCTGAAAATTACCACGAAGGTATTTGAAAATCCGACAGTATTTAATACCCTGGGAAAAATTACGCGTGCCTCACTTCGCCACTTTCCCCGGTTTATGATCTATAACGGATTAAATGTTTGGGGAAAACAACGCGAGTTGCCGGAAGCTCCAAAAGAAAGTTTTAAACAGTGGTATAAAAGCAACAAAGATGAGTAAATCAACTATTCTGAAAAGAATTAAATTAAACAAACCTCAAATGGTTTCGTTACCGGATATATCAGTTTTTCAGCACGTGGTTTCAAAAGAAAATCTCATTGCAGATTTTATAAAGATTTCCACTCTCAATATGAGCAATGTGGTAAATATCAGAAATTCAGAAATTCCTTTAAAAGTCTATCTGAAAGACTTTATTACTGAACATTTTCCGAAAGCAATCAGTTTTTACAATACTTTAAATCTAGAGGATCACTCCGCGGAAATTGATTTTTGTCAAAACATCGATTTGTTTATAGCCGAAGCAAAATTGGGAGTAGCAGAAAATGGGTGCCTGTGGCTGGATGACAGCATCATAAAACAACGAATTTCTACTTTTGCCTGTGAGCATACTTTATTGATCATAGATCATAGGAATATAGTTCCCACCATGCATCAGGCTTATCAGAAAACCAATATATCAAAAACGGGTTTCAGTGTTTTTATAGCGGGACCTTCAAAAACCGCCGATATTGAGCAATCCCTGGTTGTGGGGGCTCAGGGAGCTTTAAGTAATACGGTTATAATAATTTAAAAAAATTATGAGTTTAGCCCAAATAGAAGAGGAAGTAATTGAAGTTGAAACCTCTGGAGAATTTGAAAGAGAACCAGTCCCACCATCGAAATGGAAAAGCTGGAAAAGTTTTTTAGGGATGTATGCCGGAGAGCATGCAGCAGGTACAGAATTTATTATTGGTCCCTTATTCCTTACCACAGGAGTGAGCGCTTTCGACTTAATTATAGGTTTGTTGATCGGAAACCTCCTTGCAGTATTAAGTTGGCGTTTTTTAACGGCAGAAATTGCAACAAAATTTCGATACACCCTTTATTTTCATCTCGAAAAAATCTGCGGTACCCGTTTGGTTACAATTTATAATCTTGCCAATGGGATGTTATTCTGTTTTCTTGCTGGGTCGATGATAACTATTTCAGCTACTGCTGTCGGAATACCTTTTGATATGGCAATGCCCCGGCTTACCGATACCTTGCCTAATAGTGGTACATGGGTGATTATCGTCCTTTGTATTGGGGCGGTAATTTCCATGATTGCAGCTAAAGGTTACTCTACCGTGGCTAAAGCAGCCAATTGGATGTCTCCCGTAATTGTTTTGGCATTTATTGTTTGTGGGATAGTTGCGCTTTTCCAATTAAACGTTACCAGTTTTACTGGATTTTGGAATATCTGGGGAGAAGGAAGTGAGCCTTTTCCAGGCCAGATAAAATATACTTTTTGGCATGTTGTGTTATGGTCCTGGTTTGCCAATGCTGCCATGCATGTAGGAATGTCTGACCTGTCAGTTTTCCGGTTTGCCAAGAAAGCCAATACAGGGTGGACCACTGCTGCTGGAATGTATGTGGGACATTACATAGCCTGGATAGCAGCTGCTTTATTATATGCGGTATATCTAAGTTCCCCTGAGGCTCAAGGTTTTCTCAGTAATGGAGAGGCACCACCGGTAGCGCCGGGACCTCTGGCCTATAATGCTATCGGTATCTTTGGAATATTTGCCGTTATCCTCGCGGGCTGGACAACAGCTAACCCTACAATTTACCGGGCAGGACTGGCCTTTCAGGCCATTATGCCAAAAACCTCCACCTTCTGGGTAACAATATTTGCCGGAGCAGTAGCTACAATTGCCGGTTTATTTCCCGCCTTCGCGATGAGACTCCTTGATTTTGTGGCACTTTACGGATTTATTCTCGCACCAATAGGAGCAGTAATTGTGTTCGATTATTTCTTTGGAAAAAAGGCAGGTATCATAACATTTTATGCAGAAAAAACCGGGATCAAATTTAATCAGGCTGTTTTCTGGTCATGGATCATAAGTTTTGCGATTTTCTATACGATATCTGTTCAGTTCGATGTTTTCCTTTCATTTTTAACATTACCGGCCTGGATATCCTGTGGAGTATTGTTCTTGTTGATTAGTAAATTTTATCAAAAAAAATTAACGAAATAAAAAAACCAGAAATATAGTTATCCTTGGATTAGTTTTACGGAAGAATGTGATAAAAAAAGGTGAAATCATACTCCTTGCCATAAGGATATACAAGAATATTCGATTGGTTGATATAATATTCCTATGGCCATAAAAAGATCACTCTGTGCGTTTTCCGTCTGTTGTATTCCGGGCATAAATGGATAATTTTTCGTTGTCCTTGCTGTGCTTTCTAACAAAAAACATTACTGAAAAGGTAGTGAAATCAGGCATTTCGAGCATTTTTGATTAAACTTAATTGTGATTGAAGAACAGATCTAAATCAACTGGATCTTCTCTAAAGTTACTCATTAGTTTATTAAAATTAACTCACCGAATCATTCACCAGACTATTGATATTATATGATATCGTTAAAAATAAAAACACTGATAATCAATAGATTAACAGTGTTTTGTTTCCGCTTGTTAGGCGGTTCGTCGGGATGACAGGATTTGAACCTGCGACCCCACGCCCCCCAGGCGTATACGCTACCAGACTGCGCCACATCCCGAATATATTCAAAAAGCTCATTATTATTTTTCAAGATAATCTAACATCTTGTAGGGCAGACCGGCCTGAGCAAAGACAAGGAATTTTCCCTTTTTTGGAAATGCAAATAAAGTAGCTTAATTAGAATTTTCAAAGTTAATAGGCGTTTTTTTTAAACGTTTTTCTTTAAAACAAACCATATATATAAGCTCTAAATTAAAACTGCAAAATTCACCTTTACGTGAGTGAATTCAAATATTTATACAAACTCTAAAACACCATGATTTATTTTCAGTGAAAAACTTTTACCACTATAGTCGGTAATCAGGTTATCGTCAACATGTATTTTAGAACCGCCCCATTTTATCTTTACTTTTCGCACCTGTAAGGTCTTGACAAATATTTTCAAATCTGTTCTTTCAGATTTTCCTTTTATCATCTTCTCCAGGTAAGCTACTAATTCATTCCTTTTCTGCCCCGGTATCATCACCAGATCAAAATAACCATCACCGGGATTCGCATTGGGAGCCAATTCAAAATTAGGACCTATATATTGTGTATTCATCACTTCAACCAATAAAAATGAGCCTTTAATTTTGATTCCTTCCGTTTTTATCTTTGCTTTTTGAGGTTTGCATTTCTTCACAATTTCTAATAAAACCCTCAAAGTTCGTTTTAGTTTTTCAGAAGGAAGCTCATAATCAATTTTGTTCTTTTTCATTTCTGAAATTAATTCTGGAAAAATCCCCACTCCTGAGCTTTCCAGGAATATTTCTTCATTTTTCAACCCGGTAACCTGGCCACAATCAAATTTAAAAATTTCACCTTCAGGATCTCTTAGATGATACGCGTTGTTTGCGGTGATCCTAAGTGCTTTAGCAATGTTATTGGCTGTTCCCAGGGGCAACAAATGAATTGGAGGGAGTGCCTGGGTCGGGATTTCACTACTGAGCAATACTTCAGCTAATTTATGAACACTCCCGTCACCTCCGGCCAGAAAAATAATATCGGTTTTATTCCCGGAAAATTTTTTCCAGTTTTCGTCATCTGTAGATACATAAGAGATTTTGTACCCGGCTTCCTGAAAAATTTCCAGTAATTCCTTTTACTGTGACTAGCATCACCAGCTTTAGGATTATGTACAATTTGAGCAATTCCCATAGTATTATTATGTTCTGAATTCCTAAATTTACACATATGCCTTCTCCCAGTTTTTCAGATTAACGATACCTTATGATATAATTTTAATTTGAAAACTCGCAACTGCTTTCCAGCCAATTCTTTTATTAAAATAAACACAACTCAGAACATTTTGATAAACTCTACAATCAAAAAACTTATTTTTTGTAAATTAAAGTTCAAATTATGAGCTTTTCATATGGAGAAGAAAGTTTATATAAAAATGACGACATGAAAATATTAGTAACGAATGATGATGGCATTTACAGTCCCGGATTATCCTGTCTGGCTCGTGTGGCATTAGCATACGGAGAGGTAATTGTCATGGCGCCGGATGTAGAACAATCTTCTATGGGGCAGGCGATTACATCTTGAAAACCTATAACATATAAAAAATCACCTATTCATTTTGAAGGCATTGAAGCGTATAGAGTAAGCGGTACGCCTGCCGATTGTGTGGCTCTTGGAACACATCTTATCAATGATATAGACCTGGTCCTGTCAGGTATAAATATTGGTTCAAATCTCGGCAATTCAGCCTGGCATTCCGGCACTTTATCGGCGGCAAGACAGGCGGTTTTATTCGGAATACGCGGTATTGCCTTCAGCG
>JAGXII010000026.1 GCA_024635735.1 Christiangramia sp.
GGTCACGGGTTATAGAAAGGGCTACGGGGATTAATAGCTTTTCTGCTGAATTTATCCAGGTGAAACATATGAAAATGATGAGTGAAAATCCGGAAAGTCAGGGAAAAGTATATTATAAATCACCCGATATGCTTAAATGGGAATATGCGAAGCCCTATACATATCAGGTACTCTTTAAAGATTCCAAACTTTATATTCTCGAGGATGGAGAACTCTCGGAGGTAGATCTCTCATCGAATAAGATCTTTGGGAAGATGGGTGACCTCGTTGCTGGTAGTTTAAATGGTAAGATTTTAGAGGCAGAAAAGGATTTTACGATCAATTATTTCAGGCAACAGGGGAATGTGGTTGCCAGGATTATTCCAAAAGAAAAGAATCTACTTTCTATGTTTAAAGAGATCTGGCTGAATTTTAATGAAGATCATCTTATTAATTCGGTTAAACTGGTGGATCCTTCAGGGGATTATACCGAAATTTCTATGAAAAATATCAGGATTAACCAGCCTATTCCCCCTTCTGTTTTTCAAAACTAAGCTATATTGCTGTAAATTTCCGAAATGATCTTAAAGGACTTCTATACAGTATCAAAAACAGAAACTTCTGATTCCAAGCATATCACCAGCCTGAAAATCAATAAAGATCATGCCATTTATGACGGGCATTTTCCAGGCAGGCCTGTTACACCCGGAGTGGTATTGATGTTACTTTTTAAGGAAGAGGTTCAGCGTTTATCAGGAAAAACCCTTCAACTGGTAAGGGCCAGTAACGTTAAATTTACTGCTGTTTTTGATCCTACAGATAATAATGAACTCATTCTGGAATCTGAAATTGAAGAAACAGGTGAGTTTCTTAATCTTAAAGGAATAGCTAAGAAGAAGGAAGGTATTGTTCTTAAAATCAATTCCTTATATCAAATTATATAATTCATTAATTCCTTTTTATGTTGCTTCGCGATTAAATAATACTTTTGCATGAAACAGGTTATAAAGAATAAGAATGTCCGTTTTTCAATCCAGGTTCGAAAAGCTTAATTGCTGTGTTATTGTACCCACTTATAATAATGCCAACACCCTTGCCGAATTTATTACGGACCTAAAAACCTACACCTCTAATATTATTATAATTAACGATGGTTCCACCGACGGGACTTGCGGAATTTTAAATAAGCATCCAGAACTAAATCATAAAAAACATTCCCATAACAAAGGAAAGGGGATGGCTCTCAAAACTGGATTCAAATTTGCGCAGGAACTTGGCTACGATTATGCTATTACCATAGATTCTGATGGCCAGCATTATCCCGATGATCTTGATGTTTTTCTTTCAGAACTGGAGGCTCGTAAGCCGAATGATCCGGAATTACTTTTAGTAGGAGACCGCAATATGGGTAGGGATGGAATTCCCGGAAAAAGCAGTAAGGGAAATCGGTTTTCAAATTTCTGGTTCCTGGTGGTGACTGGTAAGGAACTTCATGATACACAAAGTGGATACAGGTTGTATCCTGTAAAACTTATCAATTCCCTTAAACTAATTACCTGGAAATTTGAGCTTGAGATTGAAGTTCTGGTCAAGGCAACCTGGAAGAAAGTTGAAGTGAAAAATATTCCTATCAAGGTACTATATCAGGAAGGGGAACGGGTTACGCATTTTAGACCTTTCTGGGATATCGTAAGGATTGTGCTTTTATATATGTGGTTTGTGCTGGTAAGTTTTTTCTATGTACATCCAAGAAATAAATATCAGGATTTTCGTAAAAAAGGTTTTAAAAGGTTCTGGAAAGAAGATATTATTAAAAGTCAGGAGCCTCCACATAAAAAGGCAGCTGCGATTGCCCTTGGCGTTTTTGTTGGTATTTCTCCATTCTGGGGCCTGCATACCCTTTTAATCTTTACTCTGGCAGCGGTCTTCCGGGTTAATAAGGTTATAGCCTTCTTATTTTCTAATATAAGTATACCGCCTTTAATTCCTTTTATTATTTACGCCAGTTACCAGGCCGGTTCCTTAATTTCGGGCAATGGTTTTGACTGGGATTTGAAACTTCACAAATTTGAAACCGGGAATGATATTTTTATGGGATTGTGGCAATATATTTTAGGAAGTTTTGTGCTTGCAATTGTAGTAGCAATAAGCCTGTGGATTGTTTTTTATTTTTTATTTTCGGTACTTAACCAAAAGCAGGTCGTAAAACCTTAATGTATAAAACCTTTCTTAATATTTACAGGTTCTTTGAAAACCGAAAATTTCTCGGATTTTCACTGGTTTTCCTGTATACATTATTGATCGCTTTTCTTGCCTGGAACATAAGCCTGGAAGAGGATATCACCTTTTTGATTCCAAATGGGGACAAGCAGGAAAATTTAAAGAAAGTACTTAGCGGAACTGATTTTTCAGACAAGCTCATTATAAGTATTTCTGCCAGTGGACAAAATGTAAATCCAGATTCTCTTGTCGCTTATGCCAATGATTTAACCGGAAGCCTGGAAAATGATCTTTCAGAGTATATAAGAGAGGTTAAAGGAAAGATACCGGATGAAGATATCACCGATGTCTATGATTTTGTTTATGAAAATCTTCCCATATTTCTCAACCCTCAGGATTATCATGAAATTTCCAACCGACTTGAAAAGGATTCAATTAAAACTCAAATCACTCAGGGTTATCGTCGTTTAATGGCCCCGACAGGTTTTGTGACTAAAAATTATTTTTTCAAAGACCCCCTGAATTTTACAAGTCTGGGCCTGCAAAAACTTAAAGAACTGCAGGTTGGTGATAATTTTAGTATTTATAGAAATTACCTGGTTACTAAGGACCGGCAACATATCATTCTTTTTATTGATCCTGTATTCCCTGCTTCAGAAACCAGCCGGAATGAGGTTTTTATCAATAAACTGGATGAACAAATTCAAAGTCTTAACAGCAATTACCGCGATGTGGAAGGCAAATACTTTGGTGGTGTTTTATACTCCCTGGCAAATGCCAATAGAATTAAAAAGGACATATTGCTAACTGTAGGAATCGCGGCAGTGGTCCTATTGGTTCTTCTAATTTTCTTTTACCGAAAAATCTTCATTCCTGTTATACTTTTTCTTCCCAGTATCCTTGGAGGGATTTCGGGATTCGCCTTTTTAAGTGTTTTTAGAGGAAGTGTATCTGCGATTTCTCTTGGAATTGGAGCGATATTACTGGGGATAAGTATAGATTATGCCCTTCATGTTATTACTCATTACAGGAATAACCGTGATGTGGAGCAGTTGTATAAGGATATTAGCAAGCCTGTTATGATGAGCAGTTTAACCACTGCCGTGGCCTTTTTATGCCTGGTATTCCTGGATAGTCCGGCACTAACGGATCTTGGGATATTTGCCTCTGTAAGTGTATTACTTTCTTCAGTTTTTGCCCTGATCTTAATCCCTGTGCTTTATCATCCTCAAGGCGATACACAGGCTAAACCAAATTTTCTGGACAGGATTGCCAGTGTGGATTATTCAAAATTCCGACCACTTGTTGTATTGGTCATTATAGTATTCGTACTTGGCCTGTTCTTTTTTAACAGGGTTAAGTTCAATAATGATCTTTCAAAGCTCAATTATAAGCCTGCAGAAATCGAGAAGCAGGAGAATGAAGTTGAGCATCTGGCAGGTAGGGCCGGAAAAACCATTTATATGGTTACTTATGGGAGTACTGTAGATGAAGCTTTACAGGAAAATAATAAATTGTATCACCGCCTTCAGGATTTGAAGAAAGAAAATGAAATTAAAAGTTTCAGCAGTATTGGAGGGGTTATTCTGTCTACGGCAACACAGAATCAGCGAATTGAAAACTGGGAAGATTTCTGGACACAGGACACCATAGAATACCTGAAGGAAGAACTTATAAAAGAGTCTTCAGAATACGGTTTTAAGCCAGAAAGTTTTGATCGTTTCTATGCTGAACTGAATAAAGATTTTACGCCTATTTTTCTGGCCGATTATAAAAATGCAGGGTCTCTTTACCTCGATGATTTTATTTCAGAAAAGTCAGACTTTGCAACGGTAATGAGCACTGTAAATCTGGATGAGGAGCAGGCAGATGAATTTGTTAGTAGATTTGAAAATGAAACCGGAGTTTTCGCTCTGGATCGCAAGGCTATTAATCAGAATTTCCTGGGCAGCCTGAAACAGGACTTTAATAAACTCATAGCCATCTCGATATTTGCCGTGTTTCTCATTTTACTTATTTTCTACCGTAGCCTGGAATTAAGTATTTTAACCATGATCCCTATCGCAATTACCTGGATTTCTGCTCTGGGAATCATGGCTGTTTTGGGACTCGAATTCAATATTCTGAATATTATTATTTCCACATTTATATTTGGTTTGGGACTGGATTACAGCATTTTTATTACCAATGCCTGTCTTAAAGAATATGAAACCGGCGAGTTCGATCTAAAAACCTATCAAACTTCCATATTAATTTCTGTGATTACAACTCTTCTGGGTATGGGAGCGCTTATTTTCGCACAACATCCTGCTTTAAGATCGATTTCTGTAGTATCAATTATTGGAGTGCTCACCGCCGTCACAGTTAGCTTTGTACTGCAAAGAATTCTTTTTAAGCATTTAATACTCAATAGGGCAAGAAGCGGAAAACCTGCGTTTCATTTCAGGAAACTCAATCAATTTGGAAAAGACCCTAATCTCAGTGAGACTGAAAAGCTCTACAGGAAAAGGTCAATCCTGAATAATTACCGGTATAAATCGGTTTATTCTGAAGTGAAAGAAAGATACAGGCTTAACAAAGAGCAATACCTGCAGGTTAGTCAGTATATCGAGGAAGGAGAAGAGATTGCGGTTATCAATTCAGAAGCTGGGATTATTCCGTTATTTCTTTCTTATAAATTCGAAAATATTACAATCACAGGTTTGGAAACGAAACCTGAAAATCTGGGTATTTCTAAACAGCTGCCTCGCGCTAAGGAAAGGAACATTACTTTTACCAATAAGATTGAGGAGATAGAAAATTCAGAGGTATTTATAATTAATTCAAAGGTTGAGTATGAAGAAGCTCTGGTTGATCTAATGAAAAAGAAAGCTCAAAAGGTGATCTTCATAGATTCTGATTTTCCTCACAGATGGCTGCTGGACCTGAATTTTGAGATTGTATATCGACAAAATAATATTCTGGTATTACGAAAAGTAGATTAATGAAATTCCGGTTACTTTTTCTTTTGGTTATTCTCCTGTTTTCTTCTTGCGGAGTTAAGCGTTCTCTTGAGCAACGTCCGGAAATTTCTGGTATAGAAAAGATAGATACCACCAGAATTAAGCATAGCGAAACCCATTACAGCCTTGGAAAAAATAATCTGTTTCAGAATAAACAGGGAGTATGGGAACTTTATATTGAAGGAAATGCACTTGAAAGGGGAGTCGCCAATGGGAATCTCACCAGAGAACTAATCCATCACCAGGAGATCGCGTTTATGAATAAACTGGAGGCAATGGTTCCTTCAGAAAATTATCGGGGCTTTCTAAAAAAGATTGTTTCCTGGTTCAATCGAAAGATGTACCTCTACGTTCCTGAAGAGTATAAAGAAGAGATTTACGGTGTTTCCAGATATGGGTTGAAGCGTTATGACGATTTTGCTCCAGGCTACGTTAGAATGCTTTATTTCCACGGTGCGCATGATATAGGACATGCGTTAAAGGATCTTATGCTTGTTGGATGTACTTCTTTTGCCGCCTGGGGTGAAAAAACTGCCGACGGGCAATTATTGCTGGGAAGGAATTTTGATTTTTATGCAGGTGATGAATTTGGAAAACAGAAAATAGCCGCCTTCGTAAATCCTGATACGGGAAACAAATTTATGATGTATACCTGGGGCGGAATGATTGGAGCGGTAAGCGGGATGAATGAAAAAGGAATTACAGTTACTATTAATGCAGGAAAATCAAAGATTCCAATGCTTGCAAAGACACCTATAAGCCTTGTAGCCAGAGAAATACTTCAATATGCTTCTAATATTAATGAGGCTATCGCTATTGCCAGAAAAAGGGAGGTTTTTGTTTCAGAATCTATTATGGTGGGAAGCGGAGATGAAAAAAGAGCCGTTCTTATCGAGGTTTCTCCCAAGAATTTTGGAGTTTATGAGGTAGAGAATTCAAACGAGCTTATTTGTAGTAATCATTTTCAAAGTGAGGCGTATAAAGATGACAGGAGGAATCAAAGGACCATTGAGCA
>JAGXII010000027.1 GCA_024635735.1 Christiangramia sp.
GCCTAAAAGAGCAATGGCATCTCCTAAAAGGATCAATAACGGCAACATTAATGTAGCTGCTACAATTCGGGTTACTACAAGAAATTTAAATGGATTGGTCCCTGAAACTTCCATCGCATCGATTTGCTCCGTAACCCGCATTGAACCCAGCTCGGCACCAATTCCAGAACCTATCCTACCGGCACAAATTAATGCGATAATTACCGGGCCTATTTCTCTTATAATAGAAATGCTTACCATAGAAGGCATCCAGGATTCAGCTCCAAATTGCATTAAAGTAGGACGGGATTGCAAAGTAAAAACAAGACCAAGTATAAATCCTGTAACGCCCACCAGTAGCATAGAACGATTTCCCATATTATAACACTGGCGCAATAATTCTCTGAATTCAAAAGGAGGCTTGAAGATTTCACGAAAAAAGCGGCCTGTGAAATAGGCTATATCCCCTATTTCCTCAAAGAAACTTTTAAAATTAGCCCATATGGTATTAGAAGCGACCATATTCCAGATTTTTTAACTAAGATAGACTGTAAAGTAATCTGGGAATATGATAATAGTCAGCTTTAAGCTGGCTATCAATAAGTAAATATAAGAATGATTACAAGAAGATTAATCATCTGCAAATAAAATAACAGGAAAGCCTTAGGATTCCATTCTAAATTTTACATAAAATTCCTGAATACTGAAAGGATGTTTCTGTGCCTTTTAATTTTTAAGTTTATCCCTGAGTGTATCAAAATTAAGACTGGACTGTTCGCCAGACTTCATATGCTTTAAAGTGAATTTTTGCTGACTCATTTCTTCTTCTCCTGCAAGTACCACATAAGGAATATCTCTCTTATCGGCATATTTCATTTGTTTCCCCATTTTCCCCGCATCCGGATAAAGTTCAGCTATAATATCATTATCGCGTAGTTTCTGAACTGTTTTCATTGCATACAGTGCTTCTCTTTCCCCAAAATTAATAAACAGAACCTTGGTATTTTGAGTAACCGTTTCCGGGAAAAGACCAAGTTCTTCGAGCACAAGATAGATACGGTCAAGACCAAAGGAAATTCCAATTCCGCTCATGTCTTTTAAACCAAAGATTCCGGTAAGATCATCATAACGACCACCACCACCAATAGATCCCATTTTCACATTTTCGGGAGCAGAAACTTCATAAATCGCGCCGGTATAGTAATTAAGACCACGGGCAAGAGTTACATCCAGATCTAATTTTGCAGTTTTCAGGGGAATTTCATCAATCGCTTTCTGAATAAACTGTAATTCCTCAATACCTTTCTGACCGGTTTCTGAACCTTCTAAAATAGATTTTAAACCTTCAATTTTATCGGCAAAACTTCCTTTAAGACTGAAAATAGGCTGAATTTTTTCAATAGCGGCTTCCGAAATTCCCTTTTCGAGCATTTCCTTTTTCACTCCGTCCTCCCCAATTTTATCAAGTTTATCCATGGCTACAGTGAAATCTATCAATTTATCCTGTTCGCCAATTACTTCGGCAAAACCAGATAAAACCTTCCGGTTATTGATCTTAATAGTTACTCCTTCCAGTCCCAGTTTATGAAAAACCGAATCGTATAACTGAACGAATTCCACTTCCTGCCAAAGGCTGTTACTACCCACAACATCTGCATCACATTGATAAAATTCTCTGAATCTACCTTTCTGGGGGCGATCTGCTCTCCAAACCGGCTGGATCTGATATCTTTTAAATGGGAATTCTATTTCATTCTGGTGTTGAACCACGTAGCGGGCGAAAGGCACCGTAAGATCGTATCTGAGCGCTTTTTCGCTAATAGAAGAAGTAAGTCCTGAACTATCTTTTTCTTCCAGTGCCTTTTGATCAGCTTTCTTTAAAAAATCTCCAGAATTCAGAATCTTAAAGATCAGGCGGTCACCTTCATCACCATATTTTCCCATCAAGGTAGAAGAGTTCTCAAAACTGGGAGTTTCGATAGGCTGAAATCCGAAGTCTTTGAATTGGAACTGAATTGTATTAAAAATATAATTTCTCTTTGCTACTTCTTCCGGAGAAAAATCTCTGGTACCTTTTGGAATGGATGGTTTTTGTGCCATGATATATTTAAATCCTGCTATTCTATTACGGATTGCAAATATCTTAATTTTTAAGCGAACCCAAACTAATTTGAAATTTTAAGTAACAAAGTTCTAAATTTATAGTCTAACCGGTAAGTCAGAAAATTAAACCCATGTTTTCACTCTTTCGAGAAAATATCAGGATTGCCCTGAATTCTATTAGAAATCAAATGTTGAGAACTGTTCTCACTGTGCTGATTATTGCAATAGGAATTACCGCTCTGGTAGGAATTTTAAGTGCAGTTGCTGCTCTTGAAAATACTATTAGCAAGGATTTTGCTTCCATGGGGGCCAACACTTTTAATATCCAACGTTACGATTTCACCTCCAGGAGTTTTGGAAATAATGAAGACCAAAAAGTCAATCCTAATATTAGTTACAGGGAGGTAAAAGAATTTGAGAGTCAGTATTCTTTCCCTTCTACACAAACAGCCATTTCATTTACAGGAACCGGTAGTGCCGAGATTAAATATGAAAATGAAAAGACCGATCCTGAGATTGCAGTGATGGGGATTAATCAGTATTACCTTATTAATTCGGGCCTGGAAGTTGAAGAAGGACGTGAATTTAATGTTTTTGATATAAGGAACAATAATAACGTGGCGGTAATAGGTTCAGATTTTAAGGATGGATTGTTTCAAGGCCTGGATCCCATAGGCAGAACAATTAGTATTCGTGGTGCCAAATTTAAAGTTGTAGGAGTGCTGGAATCAAAGGGAAGTACTTTTGGAAATAATCAGGATCTCAGGATATTTATACCTATACAGCATGCCAGGTCTATTTTTTCACAGCCGAATATTAATTATAATCTAAGCGTAAGAGTTTCAGATAAACAGATGCTGGATGCGGCACAGGATGAGGCTATTACTACTTTCAGAAATATACGCGGATTAAAACCACTCCAGGAAAACAATTTCGGACTCTAAAGGAGTGACGACCTTATTAACCGGATTCTTCAAATTACAGGTGTGCTTAATATCGCAGCCTGGATCATTTCTATTATAACAATTTTTGGTTCTTCAATAGCATTGATGAATATTATGCTTGTAACCGTAACCGAAAGAACAAGGGAAATTGGAGTGCGTAAAGCACTGGGAGCGAAGAAAAATACTATCGCTACCCAGTTTTTCCTTGAAACACTGGTGATTGGACAATTAGGCGGAATATTGGGAATTATTCTGGGCAGCCTTATTGGATATGCAGTAGCCACCTCACTGGATTTTAACTTTACAACTCCCTGGAAGGCGATGTTCTGGGCAACCGGTATTACTATTCTGGTAGCAATCCTGGCGGGAAGCTATCCTGCGGCCAAGGCAGCAAAACAAGATCCTATTGAGTCATTGCGCTATGAATAATTAATTTGAAAGTTTATTCCTCATTTTCAAATTAGCTAATTTTCAAATTGTCTCAATTAATTAGTCCTGAACAACATTTTCAAAGAATCCGTATAACTCCCCTTTTGTAATATTTGCGCCCTGTTTTATTAGCGCAAAAATATCCTTGTTCCGGTCATCACTCATTGCCTTTGTTGAAGTAAAAATATTTACTGAATCGTCCATGAGATTATTTTGTAGCCAGGCATAACCTTCACGGGTAGTTATATCTATAGCTTCATTCTCTACTTTTACAGCGATAAGATTGATGGTAGCCGTAGTAATTTGAAAAAGAAACATCTGGTTAAGAGAAAAATGTTCCAGGTACTCTACCTTATTCAATACTCCTTCCCAAATAAGATCACTGAAGATATCCAGTTCTTCTTCGGCTGCTTCCGGTTTTTCCTTTTTAATTTGTTCCCATTCTTCTGCAGTTATAGATTGAGTTGCCAGAAAATTAATGAATTCCTGGTGCATTTCCTCTAACTGCTCTTTAGTTAATCTTGCGTATTTCATAAATTAATTTAAAAAAGATCCCACAATTCTACGGGATTAGTTCCACCTACAATTTTACCAGCAGGTAAACTTCAGTTTCACTAAAAAGAAAAGCCCACTCATAAATGAGCAGGCTTTTTTGTTATGAGTAAAATAAATTAAGCTTCGCCTACCACGTCAAAGGTAAAGTTAGAAACTACCTCACGATGAAAACGTAAAGTTGCTTCGTACTGACCCAGACGCTTGATGTTTCCACCAGCAATGATAACATATTTTTTATCGATTTCAACACCTTCTTTAGAAAGAGCATCCACTAAATCTGCATTGGTAATAGATCCAAATAACTTGTCCCCTGCTCCTGCCTTTGCAGTAAGTCTAATTTCAAGGTTATTAAGTTTTTCAGCCTGCTTTTTAGCTTCGTCGATATGTTTTTGTTCCTTATAGGCACGTTGCTTAAGGGTTTCTTGCAAAACCTTTCTAGCAGAAGGAGTTGCCAATTCAGCAAAACCCTGTGGAATAAGATAGTTTCTGCCGTAACCGTTCTTCACGTCTACAACATCATCTTTAAAGCCTAAATTATCTACGTCTTTTTTAAGTATCACTTCCATAACTGCCTCTTTTTATTTTAATAAATCACCTACGTAAGGCATTAATGCTAAGTGACGACCGCGTTTAACGGCTGTAGCCACTTTCCTCTGGAACTTCAATGAAGTACCGGTCAAACGACGAGGTAACAATTTACCCTGTTCGTTTACAAAGCCCATTAAGAAATCTGGATCTTTGTAATCTACATACTTAATACCAGATCTTTTAAATCTACAGTATTTTTTAGCTTTTGTAGTCTCAATATTAAGAGGAGTAAGATATCTTATCTCACCGTCTTTTTTTCCTTTTGCCTGTTGTTCAATAGATGTTGCCATACTTAAGCTTTTTCCTTGTTACGTTTTCTTCTTTTTTCAGCCCAGGCGATTGCATGCTTGTCTAACTTCACAGTCAGGTAACGCATCATTCGCTCGTCTCTTCTGAATTCCAATTCCAAAGGTTCAATAACTTCACCAGGAGCCTGAAATTCGAATAAGTGATAAAAACCACTTTTTTTGTGTTGGATTGCATAGGCGAGTTTTCTCAAGCCCCAATCTTCTTTAGCTACCATCTCGGCCCCTTTCGAAACAAGAAAATCTTCGTATTTCTTAACTGTCTCCTTTATCTGCTCATCAGATAAAACGGGATTCAAGATGAAAACAGTTTCATAATTGTTCATAAAATTTACTTTAAGTTAAATCGGCTGCAAAAATAGAACTAATATTTGTTATTTCAAAGCTTATTAAGAAGGATAAAACACTATTTTTGTCGGTGAAAATCATTTTTAAATTGTATTTCTTATTTTTAATGAGTAATATTGTTTAAGCCTAACCAATAAAAGATCGTGGAAGAAGTTTTACTCAAATGTGCCGTAGTAGATGATTCCAGCCTCCAAAGGCTGTCTATCGTGAAGCTCATAAAAGATCATCCTAATTTGAAACTTGTGGCTGAATACAATAACGCCATAGAAACCAAGAACGGGCTTCTTGACACCGAGACTGATCTTATTTTTCTTGATATAGAAATGCCTATTCTATCAGGTTTCGAGCTTCTGGACAATTTACCCAATAAGCCACAAATTATATTCGTAACCGGTAAAACGAAATATGCCTTTAAGGCTTTCGATTATGACGCCGTGGATTACATTCATAAACCGGTCACCAAAGACAGGTTTAATAATGCGGTAAATAAGGCTGTCAACCTTTTTAAACTGAAACACCAGACACCGGTTCCTGAGGATGATGATTTCATCTTTGTGAAAAGCAATCTTAAGAATCGTAAGGTATTTTTGAGTAAACTCAAATATATTCAGGCCCTTGGCGATTACGTGAAGTTTGTTACTGAAAAGGACAATTTCGTGGTTCTTGCTACTATGAAGTCGTTTGAAGAACAATTACCCAGCGATCGTTTTCTTAGAATTCACAAGTCTTATATTGTGAATCTTGATAAGATAGAGAGATACAATAGTAAAAATATTGAGATCGATAAGGAGAAGCTTCCTCTTAGCCGTCATAAAAAAGCAAATCTGGTGGAGGCCCTTAGCGCCATCCAAGAGGAATAAGAAATTAACTTCACAAACATATAAAAGCCATTTAATGGCTTTTATTTTATTGAGGGTCTACATTCACCACTACTTTTACTGGGCGAAAGGCTGCTATAGATTTAAAGCTAGTCAAAATCCTGTGCACCATTTTTTTGGTTTTTCCAAGGGATTGCTTTTGTGGTATCTTAATAAGAATATTCTTATAGTATTCATTTCTGATTCTTGCCACAGGTGGAAATTCAGGTCCAAGAATATAACGTTCAAAAACATTTTCCAAAGCACGGGAAAGCCATTCTGCCGACTCATTAGTTTTTGAAAAATCTCTACTTTTTAGGGTTAAGCGTATTAATCTGAAATAGGGAGGATATTGATAATCATACCGGTCCTGCAGCTGCTCTTTATACATTCCTTCATAATCTCCGGTAGAAACCTGCTGAATGATTCTGTGATAAGGATTATAAGTTTGAATGAGCACTTTTCCTCTTTTTTGGGTTCTTCCCGAACGACCTGCCACTTGCAGCATAAGCTGGAAACTTCTTTCGTGAGCACGAAAATCAGGAAAATTCAATAGATTATCTGCATTCATTATCCCTACCAGACTTACTTTCCGAAAATCCAGCCCCTTGGTAAGCATCTGGGTTCCTATTAAAATATCGGTCTCATGCTCTTCAAAAGCAGAAATAATCTTTTCATAGGCGTACTTTCCGCGGGTAGTATCCTGATCCATTCTACCTATCTTATTTTTCGGAAATAGCGCTTTAAGTTCGGTTTCCACCTGCTATGTTCCAAAACCCTTTGTAGAAATCTCGGCACTTCCACAGGCCATGCACTTCTGCTGCATAGCAATATGATAACCACAATAATGGCAACGCAGCTGATTATTATGACTATGATAGGTAAGACTCACATCGCAATTTGGACACTGTGGAGAATGCCCACAGGTATTACACTCCAGTATTGGCGAAAAACCCCTGCGATTCTGGAACAATATCACTTGCTCCTCCTCTTCCAGGCTCGCCTTTATTTCTTCAATTAAACGTTCAGAAAAGTGGCCCGTCATTTTTTTCTTACGGTGAGCCGTTTTGATATCGATAATTTCCACTTCAGGCATTAAAACATTTCCGAAGCGACGATTCAGCTCTATAAGCGCATATTTATTATGTTCTGCATTGAAGTAGGATTCAATGGAAGGTGTTGCTGAACCAAGAATAATATTAGAATTAAATAGATTCGCTAGTACAACGGCGGCATCGCGGGCATGATATCTGGGAGCGGGATCGAATTGTTTAAAAGTAGATTCATGCTCCTCATCTACAACGATTAATCCAAGATCCTGAAAAGGCAGGAAGATACAGGACCTTGCTCCTATTACAATTTTCCCTTTTTCTGAATTATCCAGTACATGCCGGTATATTTCCACTCTTTCATTCAGGGAATATTTACTGTGATAAACCAGTACTTTTTCTCCAAAATAATTCTGAAGCCTTTTGATTAGCTGAGTGGTAAGAGCAATCTCGGGAAGGAGATATAATGCCTGCTTCCCTTTATTTACAACCTCTTCAATTAATTTTATATAGATTTCTGTCTTTCCTGACGAAGTTACTCCATGTAACAGGCAAACCCTGTTTTCCTCAAAATTCGCCTGAATTTGATCAAAAGCTTCTTGCTGATATTTATTGAAATTTATTTCGTGCGAAGTGATCTCTCCGGAAAAAGTAACCCTGTCTATTTCCTCGTAAAATTCCTCAAAGATATTCTTATCAATTAGACTTTTTAAAACTGAAGAGCTGGCGCCGGTTTCCTTCAGAAGAGTTTTAACTTTTAATTTTTTTTTGTTTTTTGCAGTTATTGAAAAGTAGCTCAATAATATCTCCCTTTGTTTAGGTGCCCTTGAAAGTTCATCAAGGAGGGCATGCATCTCAGCTTCCGCAGAATAAGCCGGATTCAATCTCACATACCTGATTTCTTTAGGTTTAAACTGCTCATAAATCTCCTGATTGAGTTCCACAAGCCCTTTACTCACTAGTTTATTAATAACGGGCAGTACTTTTTTTCTATCCAGAAGATCCTCAATTTCCTGAATTTTCATGGTAGATTGCCGCTGCAGGGCTTCAATAACCAAATATTCGTCATCGTTAAGACCTTCAGGTTCTGAGGGAATATTTTTCGCCAGTTTAACCATACTCTCGCTTTCAAGTAAAAAAGCGCCAGGTAATGCTGCGCGCATGACCTCTCCTTCAGAACATAAATAATAAGAGGCTATCCATTTCCAAAAAGATAATTGCTGAGCAGTAAGCAGTGGCTTTTCATCCAGAATTTGATGAATAGGCTTGGCTTCGTAGACCTCCGGAGGATTCTGGTGAATTTCTGCTACTATTCCGGTATATATGCGGTTTTTACCAAATTGAACAGCCAGTCTCATTCCGGGACTAATAAAATTTGCTTCCTCCTGTGTTAAGCTATAAGTAAACCGCTTTTCTAAGGGAAGAGGTAAAATAAGGTCGGCGAAATAGGACATTTTGGTTAGCTGATTCTATTAAAAAAAACTGTTTTTAAAGTAACGCACTTTCTATTAAAATAACACTCAAAAATATTAAGAATTTTGAGCTTTAAAAAAGTGATCTGTTAACTTTAAAAACAGCTTTTATGAACAAAATTTACTCGACTCTATGCCAGGTTTTGGTTTTATAGAAAAATGCAAGATATCCTCTTACCTTGAGCACATCGGGATTTTCGTCATCTAACCATATTTTACATCTGTATTCTTTTCCGGTCTTGGGATCAACTATCGTCC